>CBFGJP010000004.1:0-58035 GCA_965649105.1 Caldifarciminota bacterium | reverse complement strand
GAAATTGACCAGATATTTGAATTATTGAAGCATAAAAAAATTTTGTCTATTTCCGGATTTGCTGGTTCATCACTATCGATCTTTATTATTGAGATTTCAAAGAGGTTCAGTCAGATCATTTATGTAACGAACAGAAATAATATAGAAAGATTCGGAAAGGAAATCGCCGAGATTTATCCAGATACTACTATCATAGATGCTGATAATCCTATTTTTGAACCCGCTGGTATAATCATCACAAATGAAGAATATTTAAATAAAAATCTAAAGGTCAAAACAATTTTTGAATTCACTGTTGGAAAGTCAATTGACCGCGATGATTTGATATCACGCCTTTTGGCAGGTGGTCTGCAAAGAGAAGAAATTGTAGAAGAAGAAGGAGAATTCGCAGTAAGGGGTGGCATCATAGATATTTTCATTTCCGATTCTGAACCATTCCGTATTGAATTTGAGGGTGATACGATCACTTCAATTAGAAAATTCAATCCCCTGACGCAACGTTCAATTGAAACAGTTGGAAAAATCTCAGTTAAACTTGTAGTTCCCAATTTTTATACTACCATTTCGGAATCAATCCAATCTGATAGTGTAATTATCACCGAGAATAAACTTGAATTTGATTATCCGCAAATATTACTACAATCGCCTGCTGATTTTAGTTTTCTTATGAGCCCTGCACCAAAATATTTCGGGAATCTACGCAAATTACGTTATGATATAAATCAGAGGATTCACACCTACAAATTTTTGATAAGGGAATCGGCCGTTTCTAATTTAGAATCAGTAATCAGACAAATTGATGCAACTATTCTACCTTTAAGCGAAGGCTTTTTGGATATTAAAAGGAAGATTATATATTTAACTGAATCAGATATTTATGGATATATTCCCAAAAAGAAAACAAAATTTAAAGGACCCTTTATTGATGACCTTAAAGGACTGAAAATTGACGATTATGTTGTCCATAATGACTTTGGGATAGGTCAATTCAAAGGTTTGGTTTACATTGACTTTGAAGAGAAAAAAGTAGAATGCCTGCGTATTGATTATGCCGGCGGGGATAAGATTTATCTTCCCGTTGAAAAATTAAACCTGCTTGAACGATACATTGGAAGTGAAGACAACCCCCCTAAATTATCAAAAATTGGCAGCGAATTGTGGCTAAAAACAAAAGAAAGGGTAAAAAAGGCAACCGAATTTTTGGCAAGGGAGTTGATTAATCTCTATGCACGCCGCCGGTTGAGTCGGGGCTTTGCTTTTTCAAAAGATGGGGTTGAAATGCAGGAACTTGAAGCAGGATTCCCATTTGAAGAAACCCTCGACCAGAAAAAGGCGATTGACGATGTGAAGAGGGATATGGAATCACCCGAACCCAGAGAAAGATTGGTTTGTGGTGATGTAGGTTTTGGTAAAACCGAGATTGCCATTCGTGCTGCCTTTAAGGCTGCGCTCGATTTCAAACAAACAATGGTTCTCTGTCCCACAACGATCCTTGCATTCCAGCATTACAATAGCTTTGTTAAAAGGCTTAAAGATTTCCCCGTAAGGGTAGAAATGGTCTCAAGATTTAAAGGCAGAGATGAATTGAGAAAAATTTTAAAGGAAATAAGCGAAGGAAAAATTGATATTGTGATTGGCACGCATCGCCTACTTGCCCCCGATGTGGTATTTAAAGACCTAGGGTTATTGATCGTTGATGAAGAACAGAATTTTGGAGTAATACAGAAAGAAAAAATCAAAAGGTTGAAATCGGATATAGATGTCATATATCTCTCTGCCACACCAATACCAAGAACCCTTTATATGAGCCTTGTGGGAATAAAAAATATATCAGTGATAAATACCCCTCCTTTGGGTAGAAAAGAAATAATAACCAGGATCATCAATTTTGATGACGATGAAATAAGAAAAATAATCAATTTTGAATTAAACCGTGGGGGCCAGATATTTTTTGTCCATAACCGGATTCAAACAATAGAGACTATAAAAGTGCGTCTGCAAAAAATTTTTCCCCAACTGCGGATATGTCTGCTTCACGGAAAAATCAAAGCGCAGATATGCGAAAAAAAGATGATTGAATTTATTGAAGGAAAATATGACCTTCTTCTTTCAACTGCAATTATTGAATCGGGGATTGATATGCCCAGGGTCAATACAATCATCATAAATGAAGCAGATAAATTTGGATTGGCTGATTTGCATCAATTAAGGGGCAGGGTTGGACGTTCAGAGATACAGGGGTTTGCATATTTTATTATTCCAGCGAGAATTACAAATGAAGCCAGGAAGAGATTGAGTGCCCTGATTGCTTATACGACACTTGGTTCTGGATTCAGACTGGCGATAAGGGATATGGAAATTCGGGGTGTTGGTAATATCCTTGGTAAGGAACAATCTGGTTTCATAAATTCCATAGGCTATCATCATTATGTAAAAATTTTAAATAATGTGATCCGGGAAATGAAGGGCAGAGAAATTTCATTAGAGCCGGTATTGAATTTAAGAATTCCTGGCTATATCCCCGCAGATTACATTCATAGTGCCTATGAAAGAACCGCCATTTATAAAAGGCTGATGGAAGTCCAGTCCGAAGATGAATTACAAACAATAAAAGAGGAATTTATTGACCGCTTTGGTAAATATCCCGAATTAGTGGAAAACCTATTTACAATTGCGAAGATAAGACTCCTTGCATTAAATCTTAATGCTGAAGAGGTGAAACAATCTAAAAACATAATACAATTTTTCCATAAAGGACAGTTGATAAAAGAGATGCCGATTGATACTATTTAGATATATCCACAGTTACAATTTCGTTTTCAATTTTGTCCAGATGGAAAAGATCACCAAGTTTCATAAAGATTTCATTTGCCTTTAAGAAGAATTGCAGCGCCTCTGAATATTTTTTTTGATTTTTGCAACTCAAACCAAGTAGGTAATATATTTCGGCGGTGAAAGAATTGTCAGGCAGTTTTACAATGATATTAAGTGCCTTATCATAATATTCCTGTGCCTTTTTGAATGCCTTCAATGCACAGGATACCTTTCCCATATATATGAATGCATATATGCGCCGGTTGATATCCGGGTCATCTTTCAAATCATTAAATAGTTTATGCGCAATCTTTTTCGCCTCTAGAAATTTCTTGATAGCCAAGTGCTGTTCAATCTCTTCAAACTGGCAATCAAATATATATTGTTTCAATTTTAATTCTTTTGCATATTTATAAGCCTTTTTTAAATGTTTCAATCCCTGTGTACGCCTCTTTGTCTCCCGATAAAACTCGCTAAGATGGAGATTGATAAAACAGAGGCCTTCAATAAATCTTGTCTCCTTGGCAAATTGAAGTGCCAATTTAAAATTCTCAAGTGCCTCATTAAGCATTAATCGGCGTAGATGAATAAGCCCGAGATTATCATAAAGAAATACCATATCCCTTTTTGCGCCAATCAATTTTGCAATCCCGAGAGATTTCATACAGTATTCTTCTGCCTTAATTAGATTATAATGAAAATAAAGACTTCCAAGGTCCAGAAGGGTAATCATTATTCCCGCCTGATAACCTATCTCTTCATATATTCTTAATGCATTTTTGTAATATTCTTCACTCTGCTGGAGATTAAGTTGTTGTTGATAGACAACCGCTAGGTCCAGATAACAGGCTGCCAGGCCCTTTTTATCAGCCAGGTTTTTCCTGACATCAAGTGCCTTTTTGAAATAAGATATAGCCCCATCCAAATTTCCAAGAAACATCAGTGAGACACCTAAGGTAATATAAATAATCGCCAATTCCGGTGCAGGAAGCTGCTTTCTTTTTTTCAACAATTGTTCACACTCTTGCTTTGCCTTTAAATACTGCCCAAGTCTTGTGTGAATCCAGGCAATTCCGGAACGGAACTGATAGCCCGCGCTCGTCTGGGCGGTTAGTTTCAAACCCGTAGTGTAGTATTTTAAAGCCATTTTATATTCACCTAAATTTTCATAAATCTGGCCAATTTTATTATAAATTTTATAGTCGTTAGGGTTTATTTTTAAACAATCATTCAGGTGTTCAATCGCCTTTCTATTCTCTCCCATCAGGTAATATATTTCGGAAAGATTGCATTTTATTTTGAAAATCTCATCAATATTCTCCTCAAAACGCAAGGCACTGGTAAGAAATTCTACTGCCTGTTTATGCGCATAATTCTCCTTGCATTTCAATCCCGCCAGTTTTGAATAAAATAATGCCTTGGCAGTTTCGTTTGCCATTGTAAAATGATAGGCAAGTTGCTCATAATAACTGAGCAGATGTGTATGAAAATATTTTTCCATTGCCTCACCAACCCGTTTGTGGTATTTCATCAAATTTCCGCGCGCGATATTTTTATAAACAATCTGCCGTACTATATCCTCGCTGAAAAAGAAAAAATCTCTGATTCGCTCTTTAATAAATCCCAACTTTAACAGATGGTCAATTGCATCTATCGTCTCACCAACATTTTTTTGTGCGCATAGTGCAATTATCTCATCATTGAATTCCTGCCCATAGACCGCGCAAATTTCAAGGATTGACTTCGCATCTTCATTAAGAAATTGTATCTTTCTCAATATCGTTGCCTCAATACTGGAAGGGATCTTCAATTGCGTTTCTGATAAAATAACCCATTCTTTACCATTATAATATATTTTATTCTGCCTTTGCAGTTCCCTTAAAATTTCTTCAATATAGAAAGGATTCCCCCCACTTAAATTAAAAATAAATTTTAAAAGCGATACCGATACATTACCCATTATCATTTCGAGAAGATTTGAAACTTGAGATTCGCTAAGTGGTGTGAGTTCAATCTTGGTAAATAAATTCTCCCGTGCCCAGATACCAAAGTAATTATAAACAGGTGCATTTTTATACTCCTCAATCCTGTATGTCCCAATAATTTTCAGATTTTGGGACGGACGCCTTATTAAGTAATCCAAAAGTTCACAACTTGATGAATCGGCCCAATGTAAATCATCAATCAACAAAAGCACAGTCTTTGGTCTTAACAATTCAGATAGTTCATTAAAAAACAGATTAACACTGTCAAAAAGGCGATATTTGTCCAGTTCTTCAACCTTTGTTGAGATAACTTTGTCTTCGGGTAGCAATTTTATTAACTCCTGACGGTGAATATCAGGGATCCTTTTCAAAACCCGCTGGACCAATGCAAAATCTGTATTTACCATCTCCCTGAACATATTACAAAATGGATAGTATGGAACTGAAGCAAGTGCCGAATAGGAAATTGCCCTAAGATATATAGAATCAGAAAAGAGCTTTCTTAATTCAATGGCAAGCCTTGTTTTACCCACACCTGCCTCTCCGTATATAAAGATTATATTGAATTCTTTCAAAAATTTGGCACATTGATTTAGTTCATTTTCCCGTCCGATAAAGCCCTTTGCTGGTAGTTCAATCTTCTTTGTAATTTCTGCCTTCAATCCGATTCTGTTTTTACCTTCTTTTTTTGCCTGGTACATCAATCTATCGGCTTGGCTGATTAGTGTTTCAACATTTGTGCCATCATCCGGATAAAGTGCACATCCTATGCTACAATGTATTTTATGATTAGCAACCTCAGTCTGATTTAAATTTGCTAATATTCTCTGGGCAAGTTCCATTACACCATGAAAATCAGTATTAGGAATAAGCACAATGAACTCATCCCCACCATAACGGACAAGATTATCAACTTCCCTTACTGTGCCTCTTAGAAAATTACTGAATTCAATGAGAACTTTATCACCCTCAAGATGACCATAATTGTTATTTATATCCCGGAAATTATCAAGGTCTATAACGATTAGCCCGAATTTAGTTGCAAAACGATTTGCCCGTTTTATTTCGTTTTCAACCCAGTAATAAAGAAAACGACGATTATAAACCCCGGTCAGTTCATCATAATAAATATCCCTCATTATTAAATTATACTCAGAAAATTTGTTGAGTCAATTTAGATTATTTTCCTGATATCCCTATAATCTAATACCCTCTCTTTCATTCATACCTCAATGCCTCAATTGGATTCAGTGATGCTGCCTTACGTGCGGGATACATACCAAAAAATATTCCAACTGCTGAAGAAAATCCAAATCCCAAGAGAATCATCCAGAGACTCACCGCTGCCTTAAGGGGTGAGACAATCGAAATTATCCAGGCGAGTAAAACGCCGAGTATAATACCTATAATACCACCAACCAGTGCGAGGGCCGATGACTCAGTCAGAAACTGGAATAAGATATTTTGATTGGATGCACCGACCGCCTTGCGAATACCTATCTCTCGTGTGCGCTCAGCAACTGAAACGAGCATAATATTCATTATACCAATCCCACCTACAATCAAAGATATTACCGCAATTGCTACGATGGCAACAAAACCAACGCGGGTGATATTCTGATATAACTCATATAACATCTGCTGGGTGCCCAATTCAAAGTCATCAGGCTGGTCAAAGCGCAGACCATGCCTCCGCCTCATCAGTTCCCTTATCTCATCCATTGCCTGCTCCACCCTTTTAGGTTTGGGCACCACACTTATTGAATAGCCACCGATCGCCTTTTCAATTACAGTGGTTCTTTTGCGGGGGAATATCTTCTCATAAAATGTGTAAGGAATAACAATTAGATTATCCATACTCTGTCCCAGGAAAGAGCCTCTCTCTCTGTATACACCAATAATCTTTATCCGGTGGGCACCGATATTTAAATCCTTACCCAGTGGTGACTCATCACCAAACAAATTTTTTGCAACATAAGAACCAATAACCCCAACATTCCTTCTATGTAATATATCATCTGCATTTAAATCGCGTCCTGCTTCAACAAAATAGTTATGTGTCTTTGAAAAATCTCCACTTGTGCCTTCTATTGATGTCATTGCAATTTCTTTGTCTTTGTATTTTAATTTAGTAAAGTTTTGTTCAATCGTTGGTATTGCGGTTTCTACTGAGGGAAGTTGCTTAATTGCAAGGGCATCGTCAGGGGTCAAGTCAGGTCGTTTCGCAATTTCCTCAAAATTTGGTGGTCCCATACGGACAAATGAGATCTTTGAAACGAATATCAAATCCGACCCGATTGACCGAATCTGCGCCGCCACCGATTGATTCAAACCCTCAATCAAAGAGAGAATAGCAATTACCGTGGTGACACCGATGATGATTCCTAAGGTCGTAAGGAAGGAACGCATACGGTGGGACTTAAAGGTTTGAAGTGCTAAATTCAAAATTTCGTTCATAGTCAACCATTAATGGTTATACGGTTTTGTGGCACGTTTCGTTGTTTGTTCATCATCTTTCATTTTTTGCCGTATAACCACTCCCTTTTACGATACGAGCAGCGAAACCCAACAACGGAAAGCCATCGGTCTTTACTCATCTGCAACCCTTCCATCAATGAGTTTAATAATCCTTTTTGCATGAGCAGCGATATTCGGGTCGTGGGTGACAAGGACTACGGTATGCCCTTCACTATGCAAATTATCAAATAGTTCCATAATCTCTCTTCCGGTCTTTGTATCAAGATTCCCGGTTGGCTCATCAGCGAAGATAATCTTTGGATTATTTATCAAGGCACGGGCTATCGCCACCCTCTGGCACTCACCACCGGACAATTCATTAGGTCTGTGTTTCATCCTCTGACCCAGTCCGATCTTTTTTAAAATCTCTTCCGAGCGCTTGTGCCTCTCTTTTTTATTAACACCTGCATATATCAAAGGCAATGCGACATTTTCAAGGGCTGAGAGACGGGGTAAAAGATTGAAATTTTGGAAGACAAATCCGATATATCTGTTTCTAACCCTGGCGAGTTCTACATCAGAATAATCAGAAACTTTTCTATCTTCAAAAAAATAATCGCCCCGGGTTGGTGTATCAAGGCAGCCAAGTATATGCATCAGTGTTGATTTTCCTGAACCTGAAGGACCCATAATGGAAATATATTCATTTTCACCAATCTCCAGACTCACCCCTCTGAGTGCCTCAACCTCAACCTTGCCCAGGCTATACTTTTTGTAAATATCAATCGCTTTGCAAAGCATGCTATTAAAAGTTACTGGTGAATCGTTTTACGGTATCGCTGCCTGTATCGTCTATCGTAGAATGTCTATGGTATTCTTTTCTTTGAGAACAAATTTCCATTGAGGCAAAAATATCACAGAAAACTAACCTTATAGAATTCCTACTCATTTGTTTTTTCTACTTCCTTGAAATCCACCCTTGTGCCGTCTTTCAATTTTGAGAGCACACGATATGGCCCAACGATAATGGTATCTCCTTCATTAATCCCCGAAATTATCTCTATCTCTTTATCACTTGATATACCCGTTTGAATCTCTTTTAAGACTGCCCTTTTATTCTCTACAACAAAAATTGATTCTGCCATCTTATCCTTTATCTTTCTCTTCCCCACTGCCTGAATTGGAACGATTAGAACATCAAACTTCCTGCTGGTAACTATATCTGCCTTCACATTCATACCCGGTCTCAAACTTGCGGAGAAATCCTTCAACTCAATCTCTACTTCAAAATCGGTCGCCTTTTCTGTCGTAGTTGCTATTGAAGTTATCGGCATCAAACCCACCTTTGTTACTACACCCTTGAAAGTTGAATCAGGTAAGGCATCGGCTATCACCTCTGCCTCCTGTCCTGTCTTTACCTGAGGAACTTCAGTCTCATCAATCTTCACAACCGCAATCATCCTTGACATATCAGCGATCGTCGCCAGGACTGTCCCTGCATAATTCAAAGTCCCCATCACCGCTGTCTCGCCTTCTTCAATATTCAATTTCATTATCCTGCCGGATATGGGTGCATATATCTTTGTCTTCTTATATGTATCAAGCGCCTGCTGGTAGGTTGCCTTTGCTGATTCATAACTCAATTCAGCATTTTCAAAATTTTCCTTACTTATCAACCCTTTTTCATAGAGGCTCTTGGTTCTATCAAATACCTGCTCTGCCTGTTTTAATCTCACCTCAGACAATTTATAATTCGCCTTAGCCTGTGTATCATCAATTTCAATCAGTAAACTGCCCCTTTTCACAAAGTCGCCTTCTTTATAATAGATTCTTTTTATTCTACCAATGGTCTCTGCCGAGATATCAACCTGAGATTTTGCCTTCAATTCACCATCTGCACTCACCCTTGATACAATCTCTCCTTTTTTTGCAATCTCAACCTCCACACTTTCTCCACCCGACTTCTGGGTGAGATTAAGGACTACAATCAGAAGCACAATAATTATAAATCCCACTATTATAAATATTTTTTTCATTTTTACTCCTGCATAATTATATTGCCCAATAGATATGAAAGGGTCGATTGCTGGAGATAATAGCCATTTAATGCCTGGACCAGATTCACCCGGGCATTATAATAATCCTCTTCGGTGCGCAGTAAATCTAAAAATGAAATCACACCGAGCGTGTATTGCTCACGCGCGATAATAATCGCCTCTTCAGCAAGTTCTAAACTCTTTTTGGCAAATTTTAAATTATCAATTGCCTCCTTTAAACTATAATAACTCGTATATAATGCCTTCTCCGATTCAAGGATCGTCTTTTTCATACTGTATTTTTTTATCTTTAAATCCTTCTTTGCGGTGACATAATTAAATATCAATGTCTTAATTTCAAATATCGGAAAACTGATATTTATTCCATAATTCTTTGTTGTATTATCCTTGAGATAGTCAAAATCAAGGGCAAAAGAATCAACGCTTGTGTTATATCCATAAAAAATTGAAATCCTTGGCATAAAACCAAATATGGAAAACCATAGGTTTGCACAGGCAAGGCTCTTCATCTGTTTTGATAATTTAATTCCTAAGTTTGCCTTCAATAATATTTCTCTTAATGAATCCAGCGAAGGCAGGGTGAATGTATCAGGGATAATAAAAGAATCACTGGGAAAAATCTGAACCTGAATATTGAGCAATGATTTTAACTCCTGCTGTGCCTGTGCCTCAAGGGTCTTTGCCTGAGAATTGCTTTGAAGGGTCTGGAGGTAAAAGACCTCAGCCTGGAGTAGTTCAAGTCGTGATGCTGAACCGAGTTCGTATTTTGTTTCAACGAGTTTTTTATTCTCCATTGCCCGTTCAAGTGTCTTCTGGGACGAATTTAATAATTCATTTGCTGTAATAAGACTGTAATATGATTTCTTTATATTTAAAATAAGATTTGCGATATCCTGATTATGCTGGATTGAAGTACCCTTTTCCTGCCCTTTTGCAACAACAATTGAACTTATTACATCAAGGTCAAAAATCGGCATTGAGAAGTTAATAGAACCGGTATAATGTTTAGTGATGAAATTCCTGTATTCACTCTTAATCCAGGACCCGGTTGTGGTATTTGTCGGCAGTAGATAAGAGAGTGCCTTGAAAAACTGAACCCTGGACTTTGCCAATGTTTCTCTTGACTCTAAATAAGTGGGGCTCTGTCTGAAAGCAATGTCAATCGCATCCTGAAGCGACAGTGTATCACATTGAGATAGTAAGGTAATTATCAGCCACATACAATTTTAAATTATACACATATCACACATAAAATCAAGTACTTAATTATTAAATACCCACCTTGATACTTTATTTTTATATACTACATTAAGGTATTAATATCTGCGCTTCATTATATTTTGCAATATTCAATATAGGGCAGTGTGAAGAAACGACCAGTAAGGAATTGGCAAAGATAAAATTTACCAGACGCCGGTTCTTAGAAATTCATCTATTGACCGCGCAGCAATACGGGCATCACCCATTGCCAGTATTACGGTTGCCCCACCCCTCACCACATCACCACCTGCCCAGCAACGCGGCTTTGATGTCTTCATTGTTGCCTTATCCACCTCAATATTTCCCCATTTCGCCACCTTTAAATCCGGTGTTGTCTGGGGAATCAAAGGATTTGGGCTCTGGCCGATTGCACAAATCACTGTATCAATAGGTGTGATAAAATTGGAACCTTCTATGGGTACGGGTTTTCTTCTACCTGTTGCATCGGGCTCACCGAGTTGCATTTTGATACATTCCATCTCCTTTACCCAGCCATTCTCATCTCCAATATACCTGATAGGTAGAGTCAGCCAATCAAATACAACACCCTCCTCTTCGGCATGATGAATCTCTTCTGCACGTGCCGGCATCTCCTGTTTACTACGGCGGTAAACAATATGCACTTCATCTGCGCCGAGTCTCAATGCGGTCCTTGCACAATCCATTGCGACATTTCCACCGCCCACAACTGCAACCTTTTTCCCCCGCACAATCGGTGTATCATACTCAGGGAATAAATATGCCTTCATCAAGTTTGAACGGGTTAAATACTCATTCGCTGAATAAACTCCATTTAGATTCTCACCTGGGATATTCATAAACCAGGGCAGTCCGGCACCCGTGCCAATATATACTGCATCAAATTCCTTCAGCAACTGTTCAATCGTCGCGGTTTTACCAACGATAAAATTCAGAACAAGTTTCACACCACATCTGATTAGATAATCAACTTCTCGGTAAACTATCACCTTGGGCAGACGGAATTCAGGAATACCATAGACAAGCACACCACCAGGTTTATGCAATGCCTCAAATATTGTAACTGAATGTCCAAACCTTATTAAATCACCTGCTACGGTCAATCCACCAGGTCCCGAACCTATCACCGCCACCTTTTTGCCCGTGGGTTTTGCCGGTTCAGGCAATGGTGCCTCACCCTGGGATGCTTCATAATCAGCCGCAAATCGTTCAAGCCTTCCAATTGCCACCGGTTCAAACTTTTTCGCCAGGGTACAAACCTGTTCACACTGTGTCTCCTGCGGGCAAACCCTACCACATACTGCGGGCAGGACATTCTTCTCTTTCAATCTCTTTATTGCAGATTTGAAATCTCCTTCAGCAATAAATTTAATAAATCCGGGTATATCAATCTCTACTGGGCAGCCTGAAACACAGGGTGCCTTTTTACATTGAAGGCATCTTTTGGCTTCGGCGATCGCCTCTTCAGGACTATATCCATAAGGCACTTCATTAAAATTCTTTATCCGTTCTTTAGGTAACTGCTCCCGCATCGGGGTTTTCTTAGGAATTATCTTTTCAGGCATAAAATATTCTCCATAAAAAAATCCCAAATCCCAAGCATCAATGACCAAACTAAAATCAAGTCATAATACAAAAAATTTTTAAATTTGGGATTTAAATATTGTTCGGGATTTGAGATTTGAAATTTGGAATTTAATTTGCTATCCATATTTCTCACACTCATAAAAGCTTAATGACCTTCTTTCTTCAGTTATGTAGATATGCCTTCGGGTAAGAAGATTCTGCCAATCAACGGTGTGCCCATCAAATTCAGGACCATCAACACAGGCAAATTTTGTCTCACCATTTACGATCACACGGCAGACACCACACATTCCTGTTGCATCAATCATAATTGGATTCAAACCAACAATCGTCTTTATCCCAAAAGGTCTGGTCGTCTGCGAAACAAGGTAGGTAAGATATGTGCATCCCTGTGCATAAACCATATCTATTTGATATTTTGAAAGATAATCATTTAAAAATTTATCAATATGTCCTGCATAACCCTTTGTTCCATCACGGGTTATTTCAAAAATTTCATCACTGTATTCTTTCAATTTCTCCTGCCAGTAGAGCAGGAAACTACTCCTTGCTTCAATCGCGGTGATAACCTTATTATTATTGCCCTTGAATGCCCTTATTACGGGATAAAGTGCACCGATACCATAACATCCACCAATACAAAATATCCTCTTCCCATCCACCATCTCAGTTGGTCTACCCAGCGGTCCCGCAAGATCGGCAATTGAATCACCCGATTTCAGACAACCCAGTTTTCTTGTTGAAGTTCCCACCTCCATAAACACTACGCTTGCCGAATGTTCATCCCATTCAACAAGATTTAATGGTATACGCTCACCAAACTCATCCGCACGAACCACAACAAATTCCCCTGCCTTTGCATTCAAATGGATAACATCTGATTCAAGCACCATATAATGAATGTTAGGGGCAAGTAATTCTTTCTTTAAAATTTTTACCATAAATCACCCTGCTGAGAAAATTAAGTATTTTATCTTATACATTCTATCCTCACCATTTGACTCTGAGTCAGTCCATTCAAACGGTCATAATACGCAAATACACAACCCGCGGGAACTCTTTCTGTAGTCAAAACTTCTAACTCACTCTCAAATTCTTCGCCCACGATCTTCGCCTTCATTCCATTTGCTAAATTCAATCTTTGGGCATCCGCGGGATTAAACCATAAGACTCTATCCTGATGCACTCTTTTAAATCCGGTCAAAATATCTGACAATCTCTTGCCTCTAAATCTGAATCCATTTTCCCTGACAATCAGATAGAATGGATAATCTTTTATGGGCGTTATGCTTTTTGCCTTATCTTTTTTACCCTCAGAAACATTGATATTTGAAGCAACCTTGTCTTTAATTTGTTCAAAATCCATTCTTTCCATAATACTTTTTATTATCAATTCATCAGGTCGTGAACTACCTTTTGGTTCAATGACCTTATGCAATCTCTTTTCTTTTCCCTTGATATCAATAAAACTTCCGTCAATTTCCATAAATGTTGCGGAAGGTAAAAACAGATCAAAATCAAAATCCGGTAAAAAGCAGTCCTGCACAATGACCTTTTTGTATTTCTTTGTCCTGGGAATTGTCGCACCGATAAGGTAAAGGCATTCAATCGCACCATTATTTATAATATCTGAAGCCTTTAATATGTTTGACTTACTTAAAAATGTGTGATTCGGATTGCTGACCAGCGGAAAACATTTTAAATTATTTCCCCACTTATATTCCATAATATTATTCGGATTGTATAGAACACAGACTTCCCTATTTTTGATTAAACGTTTTGCATCAATAAATTCCTGCTTTTTAACACCTGCAAAATCAGTAAATTTATCTGAAGACAATAACCGCTCAAGAACCGGCCATTCATTTCCGGGTTCGGGTCTTAACCATAAATCGGCAAAATCCGCTATCTTTGTTTGAATCGGGTCAACAACAATTATGATTGGCTTTTCATTCAAAAATTTCCTTAAACTTAATAAAAAGACCGAAAAATCATTTATCAGGTCAACATTGAGCACAAAAAGTGTAATCTTTTTTTCCGGCCGATCAAGACAGATCTCATCAAAACTTTCCGATTGGTTTATTTCGGCGCCCAACTCTTCAACCCCTATTATCTCCGAAAATGTATCCAATGCAGTTATAGCCTCCATCGTCAAGTCTGGAGAGAAAATAACACCGGTCTTTCCCTGATATTCTTTCAGAATATTTCCAGCAATCTCAATAGCTTCATCATAAGAAATTTCTATAAGTTGACCATTCCTTTTTACCAGCGGGGTGGTTACCCTCTTTGGATGATTAACAATCGGCACAATCCCAAAACGACCTCTGACACATAGCGGTTCTTTATCAGCCCTTGTCCTGATTAATCCATTCTCACTCACATCGGCAACTATCTCACAACCCATACTACAGAGCATACAATGGGTTTTAATTTCTCTTTCACATTTACCGAGATATTTATTATACCGTTCGCGCATTGCCCCGGTCGGACAGGCATCAACACAGGCACCACAGAATTGGCAGTTTGCCTCAATGTGCGACAGACCAAAAGGCGTTCCCACAAGGGTCTTGGGACCGCGATGGTGAAAATCAATCACATAAGCCTGTCTCAACTCTGCACAGGCACGCACACACCGGCCACAGAGGATACATAGATTATAATCCCGCTCAAAGAATGGGTCATAGTCTTCAACCGGAATATTTCTATATTTAAAGGAGAAAGGAATTTCTTTTATCCCGAATTCCTCAACGAGTCTCTGAAGTTCACAGGAACCATTTGCCGGGCAATATTTACAGCCAAATGTTATTGGCTCTTTTTCAATGCACTCCATATAATTTGCACAGTCCTTTGTCTTGTCACAAATCAAACAGGAGTATGGATGTTCAGAAAGTATCAACTGGAGGGTAAATTTGCGAATTTCCCGAAGGAGCGGGGTATCAGTCTTTATCACCATTTCATCCTGTACCGGCAATGTGCAGGCGGTCAGTGGTCTTGGATTACCCTCAACCTCTACAATACATAACCTGCAACCACCATAAGGAGTTAAGTTCTCCTGATAACAAAGGGTAGGAATATATATACCTTCACGACGGCATACCTCTAAAACTGTCTCACCTTTTTTTGCTGCAAATTCCTTATCGTTTATTTTAATTGTAATCATATTCTTGATACCTGTTGGTTATATATCGTATAAAGGTATTGTAATCCGTAAACGCTATGGGTTTTGTTGTTCGTTTTTTCTAACCACGCACTATAGACAATAGTTGGAACGAACTTCCAAACCGTATAACTTAAAACGATTAAAATTCTGTTCATAATGCCGGTGTCACCTTCTTTACCGCATTAAATTTGGGCGGACACACTGAAAGACAGATTCCGCACTTGATACATTTTGATTGGTCAATTTTATGGACTTTCTTAGGTTCACCTGTGATTGCCTTTGTCGGACAGTTCTTGGCACAGGCAACACAGCCAGTACATAAATCAGGGTCAATCACATAAGAGATGAGTGCCTTGCAAACGAGTGCCGGACACTTCTTTTCTTTAATATGGGCAATATATTCATCTTTGAAATATTTAATTGTTGTCAAAACTGGATTGGGCGCGGTCTGACCAAGGCCACATAAAGAACCTAATTTTACATTCCTGCCCATCGCTTCAAGTAAATCAATATCGTCTTCTCTACCCTTTCCTTCAACTATGCGATTTAAAATCTCAACCATCTGTTTTGTTCCAAGTCTGCACGGAACGCACTTTCCACAGGATTCCTGCTGGGTAAAGTTCAAAAAGTACCTTGCCACATCCACCATACAGGTATCATCATCCATTACAATCATACCACCTGAACCCATCATTGAACCGACCGCGGTCAGACTTTCATAATCTATCGGAAGATCAAGATGTTCCTTGGGTATACAACCGCCAGATGGTCCACCGGTCTGTACTGCCTTGAATTCTTTATTATTAGGAATACCCCCACCAATTTCATAGATTATCTCACGCAGGGTTATCCCCATTGGCACCTCCACGAGTCCGGTATTGTTTATCTTGCCCACAAGGGAGAATATCTTTGTTCCTTTACTATTTTTAGTCCCGATTGAAGCAAACCAATCAGCACCGCGCAGGATAATTACGGGAACATTCGCCCAGGTCTCTACATTATTAATATTTGTTGGTTTACCCCATAATCCTTTTTCTACTGGATAAGGTGGCCTTGTCCTCGGCCTTCCCACCCTGCCTTCAATCGCTGCCATCAATGCGGTCTCTTCACCACAGACAAATGCACCTGCTCCCTGAACAACATCAATATTGAAATTGAAACCGGTTCCCAAGATATCCTCACCGAGTAAACCATAATCAAGTGCCTGTTTAAGGGCAATCTGTACCCTTTTTACCGCGAGAGGATATTCTTTTCTAACATAGATAAATCCTTTCTGGGCTCCAATTGCATAGGCACCAATAAGCATACCTTCAATAACCGAATGCGGGTCTGCTTCCAGGACACTTCTATCCATAAATGCACCAGGGTCACCTTCATCACCATTACAGATTATATATTTGGGGTGTCCTTCAGCGGCACGGCATAATTCCCATTTTTTACCGGTAGGGAATCCTGCACCACCCCTGCCCCTCAGGCCCGATTTCTTAATCTCTTCAATAACCTGCTCAGGTTTCATTGAGGACAAAACCTTCTGGAGGGCCTGATAGCCGTCAAATGCGATATATTCTTCAATATTTTCAGGATCAAGCCTTCCCCGATTTCGCAAAACAATAAGCCGCTGGTGTTTGAAAAACCCAATATCAGACATTTTGGGAACAGGCAAAGCCTCTTTCTCGGGCACATACATCAACTTCTTTGCGGGCCTGCCCTTGATAAGATGTTCCTCAACGAGGTATGGCACATCCTTTTCAGTAACCCTTTGATAAAAGATTGAATCTGGCTGTGCAATCACAATTGGACCGCGCTCACAAAATCCCTGACAACCAGTAGCAATCACCCTGACCTCTTCCTGGAGTCCCCGTTTTGCAATTTCTTTTTCCAGTGCCTCTTTTACAACAAATGAACGGTTTGAAACGCAACCAGTACCGGCACAGATAAGCAGGTCTAATCTAAAGCCCTTATCCTTTTTCTTCTTTGACATATTTTTCTAATAATTTATCAACTTTATTAACAGTTGTCTGCCCATGATACTCACCATCAATAACCACAATCGGTGCTAATGCACAGGCACCGAGGCAATTGACGGTCTCAAGGGTAAAATGATTATCAGGAGTAGTCTCTCCGGCTTTTATATTCAATCGCTCCTCAATTCTGCTCAATACTGCTGGTGCACCACGCACATGGCAGGCAGTTCCCATACAAACTGTGCAGAGATGTTTGCCCCTGGGAACAAGACTGAATGCAGCGTAAAATGTTGCAATACTATAAATCTTGCTCAAGGGAATATGCAACGCCCTTGAAATATATTCAAGCACTTCTTTAGGTAAATAATTATATTCATTTTGGATATTGTGTAAAACTTGAATAAGGTCTATCTCTTTTTTATTATATTGCTCGATGACATTATTAATATTTTTCATAAGAAGAAATTTTATAAAATTTTTAAAAAAAATCAAGGGGGGAGTTATCTGAGTTTTATTTACTTCTTTTGCGCACAATTAATCGACTAGAACATAAGGGGTGGATGGGGATGTAATGAAAGAAAGCAGATTGTCAATTTAAGTTTTCAAAAAGTAAGAAATAGTCGGAGTAATTGTTAACGGGATTGACTTAAGGTCATATTTGATTATAATACTTCGACCTATGAAAAAAACTATCTCTATTTTAATTTTGTGTTTATTGATTGGGCTCGTTATTTTCTTATTATCTGTAATTCCGGAAAATCAAGGGAAAAACGAATCAAAAGAAAATAACCCTAAAATAGTCAAAGAAATATCGGAAGAATGGCTTGGTATCTTTATTCAAGGACAAAGGGTTGGGTATACCTTTACAAAGATTAAAAAACTTGAGCACGGTTTAGAAATTGAAACTAACAGTCAAATGACAATAAATATGATGAATGAAATAACAACCCTCAAAACCCAGATATTCGCAACTGCTGATACTGATTATGCGCTTACCGATTTTACGCTGCTAATACATTCCCAGGGGCATGAATCAAAAATCGAAGGAAATATAAAAGGTAATAAACTCACCCTGACAACTTATTCGCAAGGTATAAAACAAACCCAGATAAAGGAGATTAAAGAAAAACCTTATATTCCCAATGTTATTGATTTGATTGTGCAAAAAAGGGATTTAAAGCCCGGTGCTGAAATAACACTTCCATACTTCGACCCCACAAGCCAGTCAACGGGTAAGGCGAGAATAAAAGTCTATCCAGAAGAAATGGTAATGGTATTAAATAAAGAAACAAAAGGCAAAAAAATTGAAATAAATTTTATGGGCGTGGTTTCTTATATATGGCTTGATGAAAATAATAAAATAATAAAAAACGAAACACCGAATCTATTTATGGAAATGATTCCAATGACCAAAGAAGAAGCACTTAAAGAAGTTAAACCCCAAGAGGCGTTTGACCTTCTCAGTTTCTTCTCAATTAAACTATCCAACCCTTTACCTGAAGATAGAAAAATATCTTTCGTAAAACTTAAACTAAGTGGTATTTCAAGTGAAGGACTTGACCTGAATGATGATTTTCAAAAAGTAGTTTCTGAGGAAACTTTAGTAATAGAGATAACACTTCCTGACATCAATTCTTTGAAAGATTTGACAGTGCCAATCACCGAACATAAAGAATTTCTATCTCCTTCGGCATATATCCAGTGTGAACATCCGGATATTATTAAAGTAGCAAAAGATATGGTCGGGAAAGAAAAATCTGCGCTCAACATAACCAAAAGAGTTACAACAGGTGTTTATAGAATGATAAAAAAAGTGCCTACGCCATCAATGCCTTCAGCCATAGATGTTCTCAAGACCAAGGAAGGAGATTGTAATGAACACTCCATACTCTTCGCCGCTTTATCAAGGACGCTGGGAATCCCAACCAAGATTTATGTAGGACTGGTAAATCTTGAGGGCGATGCATATTTCTACCATGCCTGGTGTGCGGTATGGCTTGGCAAATGGGTACCGGTTGACCCTACATTCAACCAATTTCCGGCTGATGTATACCATTTAAAACTAAAAGAAGGAGAGATATCGGACTGGGCAGAAGTAATGAAGGTCGTGGGCAAACTCAAAATTGATGTATTAGAGTATCGCTGATGAAAAGCCTTATCATCAAAAACCTATCAAAAAATTTTGATGGAGTCTGGGCAGTTAGAAACTTAAGTCTTGAATTGAATAAAGGCGAGAGCTTTGTTCTTCTGGGACCGAATGGTGCCGGAAAGACCACAACCTTGAAACTCATTGCCGGACTACTCCATCCAAATTCAGGCGAAATCACATTAAATGGTATTGATTTAAAAAAAGAACCGATAAAATATAAATCCCTACTCGGCTATGTTCCGGATGAACCATTTATTTATAATAAGTTGACCGGACGGGAATTTATAAATTTTGTCGCCGGGCTATTCGGTATCAAAAAAGAATTTTATGATGAAAAACTAAAAGTGCTAATTCAAAAATTTGAAATTGGCGATTGGATTGACGAACCTTCAGAAACCTATTCCCACGGCATGAAACAAAAAATAATAATGTGCCAGTTATTAATACACGACCCTGAATTGATTTTGATTGACGAACCGCTGGTTGGACTCGATCCGAAAATGAGTAAAATAGTAAGAGAAACATTTATAGAACTTGCTCACAATGGGAAAACTTTGCTTGTATCAACCCACACTCTATCCTTTGCCCGACAGATTGCCCATCGTATAGGGATAATAAATAGAGGTGAACTAAAATTTGTAGGCACCACCGAAGAACTTGCGGTAGTCTCCGGTAGGGAAGATATTGAAGAAATATATTTAAAACTTACCGAAGAAATGTGAATACTTTTTTCTCATTATTCAGACTCCGCTTGTACCTTTTATTTAAATATTTCACACCGCAAGAGCACAAACTTCCTCGAATTACATTTTTTATCATTCTAATCGGCTTTTTATCCGGTGGTTACTATGTTTTCTTCCGGATTTTTAAATATCTCGGTACGGTGGAAATCATCGGACCCGCCATTATGGCGCGGACGATTGAAATGATACTTTTTGTATTCTTCATAATGCTTCTGTTCAGCAATATCATAAGTTCTTTCTCTACATTCTATAATAATCAAGAATTGCATTTTTTATTTTCGCTGCCGGTTATACCTACCACCATCTATCTTGCCAAATTGTTTGAAAATGCAATTTACGCCTCCTGGGCTACTCTGGCGATTGCTATTCCATTAATATTTTCCTATGGAATTTCTAATAATGCGAACATATTATTTTATCCTGTTTCATTTTTATGCTTTTTTGTTTTTCTTATAATTCCTTCGGCATTATCTGCCATCATCATATTCATATTTGTCTTGCTTTTCCCCAGATTAAAACCCAAAAATATCATATTCATTTCGCTTTTTTTCATTGTTGTTTTAATACTGCTGTACATAAAGATTGGTAACCCTGAATTGTTAAGAATTTTTGAAACTGAGAATGAAAGAGAATTACTTATGTTTGCTGCCAACCTCACAACCGTCGGCGGAATTTATCTTCCTTCAACCTGGCTTGGCAACATCTTCAAAAATTTTGTCTCACCCAACCATACTGGATATATCTATATTTTGCTTTTGATATTAGTCGCACTCAGTTGTGTTATGCTTTCATATTTAATTGCTGAATCAATCTACCACAAATCGTTCCTTCTCATTGCCGAACAGGGTGAAAAAGAAATCAAAAAGAAATCACTCCTTGGACAATTTCAGAAGAATCCGATACGAACCTTCTTGTCAAAAGACATAATACTATTTATACGTGAACCAACCCAGTGGGTTCAACTCGCCATATTCGTAATCCTGCTGGTTGTCTATATATTCTCATTGCGCCGGACACCGATCTATTTTGGCTTTTCAGTATGGCGCACAATCGTCTCTTTTGCTAATTTTGCCTATGTAAGTTTTGTTATTGCAACCTTAGGGGTAAGGTTCATATTTCCTGTGTTGAGCCTGGAAAAGAAAGGGATATGGCTCATTAAAACTTCACCCTTCAGTTTAACCAGGGTAATTATTATAAAATATATATTTTACGGATTAGTTGGCATTATTTTAATGGAATCTTTACTTTTATTCGCAAACTTATTTATAAGAACTGAACCCGTAATATTTTACTTCTCTCTTTTTATTGGACTGTTTGTTGCCCTGTCATTAATTTCAATTAACCTTGGCATGGGCTGCATCTTTCCCCAATTTAACGAAGATAATCCCTCAAAAATTGCTTCGGGTAGCGGCGGGATTATTTCAGCCTTAATAAGCATTGGATACATTGCCTTGGTAATAATTATCTTCTCCGCTCCGGTTCATAATTATTTAATAAGTCACTATTGGGGGAGAAACTTAAATTTAAGAATCATAATTCTATCTTTTGTTGCATTCATTATATTGAATTTTGCCACAATTTATCTACCGATATTATGGGGTATAAAATCAATGAACAAAAGAGATTTTTAATTCTCTATATCTTCTTTAAATGATTAACAACCCTTTCAATCTGTTCATCGGGTGTTGAGGCGCCTGCGGTAATACCCACGCTCTTCACACCCTTAAACCATTGGGTTTTTATATCATTCACCGTTTCTATATGATACGATGGTTTTATACCTTTACATATCTGGTATAACCTTGTCGTATTAGCACTATCCTTTCCTCCAATCACAAGCATCATATCAACTTTTCTTGCAATTGAAAGTGCCTCAGCAATTCTCAATATTGTCTCATCACATATTGTATTATAAATCTTCATTTCAATAACCTTAGGTAATAAATTTTTTACTGCATTGTAAAAATGTTCAAAATCAAGCGTAGTCTGTGGAACAACTCCAATCTTTTTGTGCCTTAATACAATATCATCCGAATATATCGCAGAATTTTTTCCTGCATAACCAAGGAGCCCCCTCACTTCAGGATGGTCCTTCTCACCCACAATGATAACAAAATATCCTGCCTCAACAAGTTTCTGTACATAGTGCTGGGCACGCCGCACTTTCGGACAGGTTGCATCAATTATATCAACACCTTCTTCTTTTAATCTTTTCAACAAGGTAGGGCTAATGCCATGTGAACGGATAATGACAGTTGCACCTGGTGTTTTAATATCAGTTACCTCTTCAATTATCCTTATTCCTTTTTTCTCAAGGTCAGCAACAAAATCCCTGTTATGTATCAATGGTCCCAATGAATATACACAATTTTTTTCACGGACTGCGTCCATCGCCATTTTTATTGCCCTTTTTACACCAAAACAAAAACCAGAATGGCGGGCACAATGTATCTTCATCTCAGGTTTTTAACCTCCTCTCTAATTTTATTTGAAAATTTTTCAAAATCCTCTTTTGTATTTCTATATCCATCAGGGTAGATAGGATTGCCATAGATTATCTTAACATTATTCCAACGTATCATCAAACTTATCCAGTTTTTATTTGAATTTATAATCTTCACCGGTACAACCGGAACATTATAATTTATTGCAAGGAAACCCACACCCGGATTGAAAGGAAGAAGCACACCCGCTCTTGACCGTGTTCCTTCAGGAAATATAACGACCGGCTTACCGGATTTCAATAATTTTATAGCAGGTCTTATTCCCTGTCCCCCTTCAAGGTTTATCGCATTATAGTTTTTAATGAGCCAGGTGAAGAACTTTGATAATACAAACAATCCTGGTTTGGCAAGAAAATACACCTCTCTAAATGCGGTGTAGCCTATCAATGGCGGGTCTAAAAAAGAAAGATGATTGCTGGCAAGAATCACCGGTCCTTTTTTAGGAATTTTGCCTTTTATCTCTACCCCGGTGAGTAAAATAAAAAGAGGAAATGTCAAAAGCCATGATATAAGCCACTTCAATCCCATACTAAATTATATAACAAATCATTAAAAATGCAAGGAGCATTATTTATTAATCCTTGAATAGGAAAATATTTTCAGTATAATACCAATATGCTCGGGTTAGTTCTTGGGGGTGGTGCAGCAAAAGGATATGCCCATATTGGGTTGATAAAATTACTTGAAGAATTGAGTATAAGACCCGATATTGTCGTCGGGGCGAGTATGGGTTCACTCATTGGCGGATTCTATGCAAAGGGATTCAGCGCAAAAGAAATGGAAGAGATTGCACTGCAGATAGATAAGAAAAAGAAGAAACGATTATTTAAATTTCACATTTCCAAGAGGGGATTTATTGATGGAGTAAATATTGTCAGATTCTTAAAGCCGTACCTTGGTGATGTTAAAATTGAAGAATTACCAATAAGATATGCGGCAGTGGCAACCGACATAGAAGAGAATGCAGAAATTATTATTGACCGGGGAAACCTGATTCAGGCAATAAGGTCTTCAATCGCAATTCCAGTTTTCTTTACCCCAAATAAATATAATGGCAGAATTTTGATTGATGGTGGATTTATCAATCCGGTCCCGGTGGATGTGGCAATAAATCTGGGTGCAAAGAAGATTATTGCCGTAAATGTCTTACGGCGATTTGAATATCCACAATTAAAGATTTCAGCAGGGCAAGAGTCTAAAAAAAGATATAATATAAAAGACATTTTCATCAAAACATTTGATTTAATAAGTTCAAGACTGATTGAATATGATATTAAGCAAATGAAAAAAGGAATCTGGATAGATATTGATACATCCGGCATTGGTTTGAGTCAATTTGAAAAGGCAAAAGAGGCGATAGATAGGGGCTATAATCAGGCAATAAAATATGAAGAAAGACTGTGCCGCCTTATTTCCACTTGCGAAGTGGAAGATATGATCAATGGTTTAAAAAAATCCCTGCGAAGATAAAAAATCTCTATACCCAACTCCTGCCCAAAATTTCCTATCATCTCAAAAGTAATGCCTTTTCGGTCTGTCTGAAACCACCTGCCTCAAGCCGCACAAAATAAACACCAGCAGGAACAAGACGACCTGCATCATCATCACCAAACCAGACAACCTGGTTAAATGGAGAATTGGTTAAATGGTTAAATGATTTGACCAACCTTCCAGATACATCATAGATCTTCAAAGTAGCTGATTGGAGATATGAGATATGGGATACGGGATAATCTGAAATCCGGCATCTGGTATCAGGCATCCGGTATCTGGCATCAGGCATCGGGTATCGGGTAT
The DNA here is from genome assembly GCA_965649105.1 of Caldifarciminota bacterium. GTDB lineage: Bacteria > Hydrothermota > Tepidihabitantia > SM23-42 > JAOAFX01 > JAOAFX01. Next base: position 33,579 of record CBFGJP010000004.1, on the reverse strand, counting down.
CAGGCATCTGGCATCCGGCATCAGGCAACCGGCATATGATTTCAGTCTTTTCACAGAATGGATTTGGATAGACCGATAATAATTGCGAATTTCGGATTGCGAATTGCGAATTTGTTAAATCTTCAATACCCTCAAGATTTATCCCGAAGAAATGCATTATTGAATCAAACAAGATTGCCTTTGTTGATGAATCGTTATCCATAAGTCCGGAAAGTTCAAATGAAACACCGACTGTCCTATAACCATTGCCAATATTTGCCACCCCACAATAATAATCGTCATCCTGGTCATGGAAAATCCTGAAACCTCTGCCTGTTGAATCAATCACATCAAGATAAAAGTTCTCACCCTGATATCTAAAATTCATCCCTTGAGTAAATGTGTTATTTACACCCTCAATCGGTCCCATATTGGTATATCCATCGTTTATCGGTTTGATACCAAAATAAGGGTTGAAATTGAAACCGGACATTACAAAAGGGTCAAATGCCCAGCATTCTCCACCTTCAAGATATACACATCCCCCCTGATTTATAAAATCCACAACCTTTGCAACTTCATAACAATCCTTGAATAAAACATAATTTTCATACGCCACACCTGTGCAGATAAAGAGCGACCTATAATTTCTTAAGTGCTCAAATGAATTGAATTGTGCACCAGCATAATCACCAACATATCCAAGATTCTGGAGTGTTGAATGTATCAAAGGACCGCTTGAATTATTTCGGTCCGGGTCCCAGATAAAATAATCCCTCTTACCAATTATGATTTTTATCCTGACCGTATCAACAACCCCGGAATTTTCGCTCAATATCAAATCAAGATAGTCATAGGTTCCCTGGGGTGCATTAAGCAATGCGAGAAGTCTGAAAGAAGATGAATTTTCTATCAGGGAATCAATAAAAACAGCACCGAAATATGCACTGCCATTTGTAATCGTAAGATACGGTGATGAAGTTGTCAGGATACCTGTTAAATTCTGAATATCAACCCCACCAACATTCTTTAATTTATAGAAAAGTTCCACTTCCTCACCCGGGTCTAAAATGCCGTTACAATTTCCCGAAGAGTCATCAATAAAATATGAAATCAGGGTGCAATGGGCAGAATTGTCCGGGTATGAAAGGCTTATATCATCGGCGAAGACCTTCGCCTCTGCATGGTATGGTCAACATCCATAGGATTGACCGAGTAATGTTATCCTCAATTTACGAATATCTAAAAGATTGACACCAGGAAGATTCTGTAATTCTTCAACAATATTTATCGTATCAACAATCCAGTTTGTGTCACCAAGTTCTATTAAATGGACTGTGGGTGATGGTGTCCAGTAAAGTGTATCACAATAATTGAACAATCTCGTCTCCCCATGGACATTATCATTAATGTCAAGATAAGAGATAATGATTGCGGCGACAGCAGGGGAAGGGTGTGATGTATCTGAGCATTGGGCGACTATCTTTGCCTTAAATGAAAGATTGAGGTCTAAATCCGGAACATAACAGACCTGGGATATTGCGGTCAAAAATCGGTCAAGCCTTCCTATATAGACCTCTGAATCCGGGTCTTCTTCATAAATTTTGTCTGTATTTATGGTATATGTCTCTCCCTGTGCATAGGGATTCCAGTAATTGAGCGAATCTTCAAAATTCCCATTAAAAATAAAATTCCCTGCAAAGAGGAAGTTTACTACAAAAAAAGAGTAAAAAATTATCTTCATACAGTTCTATCCCAGCAATGGCAGGATTAGAAATACCCCCGCAAGGATTATCAGAAATCCTAAAAAGTCAAAGATTACTCCTGCCCTTATCATCCTTGTAATCGGCACATAACCTGAGCCATAGATTATCGCATTCGGTGGAGTAGATACCGGTAGCATAAATCCATAACTAGCACCAAGGCAGGCACCGAGTGCAGGTATCAAAGGATTTACACCTGCTGCAGTTGAAAGCGAAATCATAATCGGAATCACCATATTCGCTGAGGCAGTGTTTGAGGTAAGTTCGCTGGTGATAATCGCCAGCAGAATTGAGATTGCAGTTATGGCAAAAAGACTCTTTGCACCGGTGAGACTCAGAATCCCTTTTCCAATATTCTCAGCCAGACCCGTTGAAAACATCAGACTTCCTAAAGAAAGTCCACCACCAAACAAAAGAATTGTTCCCCAATCAATTTCTACAGCCTCTTTCCAGGTAATTGTCCATCTTCTTTCCTTCCAGTCCAAAGGCAAGACAAATAAAATCAGTGCACCGATGATTGCAGAGAGCCCTTCTGGTATATGCGCCTCCCACCATTTACAGATTTGAGCATCGGAGCCAAAAATTATTGCCAGTATACCCGGAAAGACCCATAAAAAGACCGTTATCAAAAATGCAATCAAAACATTCCTCTCCCCTTTTGAAATCCTGCCCATCGATTGCTTTTCCCTTGCTACATATTCATCAATACCAGAGAGTTCTTTGAATTCAGGCGGAAGTAATAATCTAAGTAATAAAAATAAACCTGTATACATTATCACAACCATCGGTATTGCAAAAAGCATCCATCTAAAGAATGTAACATTCTTACCCAGAAGTTCCTTAATCAATCCAATGCCGATTAAATTGGGAGGTGTGCCCACCGGTGTGCCAATCCCACCGACCGACGCACCATAGGCAATGATAAGCATTAATCCCGTTGAATATCTTAATTTTTTTACATCTTTTGAATGGAGTTGAGCAATCGTGTTGAGAATGCCCAGACCAATTGGATACAACATTGCCGTAGTTGCAGTGTTACTCACCCACATTGATATTAAGACTGCAATAAGTCCGAGTGTAAAAAGAATCAGATTACTGCTTTTACCAATACCCGGAATAGACAAGATCTGAAAGGCAAATCTGCGGTCAAGTCTATGCACCATCATTGCCCGGGCAATGATAAAACTACCGATAAATAAAAAGATAATCGGGTCAGCGAATGGTGCAAATATCTTCTTCATACTGTCAACACCCATTATCACACATAGCGCAGTTCCTAAAAGAGCGGTAATCGGTATTGGAACCGGCTCAGTAATCCACCATACCACAACCCATCCTAATATCGCTGATAAAAAATGGGCATTTCTTGAAAGGCTGGACATTGGAAGTAGTAAAAATACTACAAATACAACAGGGCCGAGAAAAAATCCGATATTTTTTCTAATCCTCTCAAATCTTTCCTCTGCTGGCGAAATCTTCTCTTCTATCTCTTGCATTTATTATATCATATTTAGTTTCTAATAGATGTCAAGCACATTTTATCTCCTCAGTCTTTTTACTCTTTTTGGTTTATCTACTCATCCAGTATCACCTATTAGTTCTAAACAATCTCTCATACCTCACCCCAATTTATCAATCTATCATTCCATTATTTATTATTTAATATTGGAATAATAAATAAAATAATTAAAAATCTTTATCTAAACGGCGCGAGATACGGCTTACAAGTAAATCACAGGCGTTTAAGATTTCCTCTACCTCATCAGGATATTTAACCCAGTATAATGTCTTTTTGCCAATTCTTTCATACCTTATGAGATTTGCCAGCCGCAGTTTAGTTAATTGAAAACAGGCTGCTGCCTTTGTTCTCTGAATCTCCTTAGAAATTTCCTCAAGACTCATTTTCCCTCTTTCAAGCAACAATTTAACAATCCCGTAAGATATAGGATAACATAAAACCCTGCATATTAATGAACCTCTAAACTTCTTCTCAACAATTCTCATTTTACCTCCATTCCATTATTAAATTATTTTATTATTATAAAATAATGGAACGATAAAATCAAGGTGGGTAGCAATAAAGAAGCGGTCAGAATTCAATACCTACTCCCAATTTTATACGAAAAGGATTTCTGTAGTATGCAGGATTGGCATAGAGGTCGTTAAGGGCAGACATATATTCAGCCTTCATCTCCTCAGGTGTCATCAGCCCATCGTGGCTGTGGTCAACCTGTGGTGAGTAATGAGGACTTGTTATAGGAATAAAATCAAATTCACCGAGAGAAGGTTCAAAATAGCCGGGGTCTTCAGGGTCTCCCGTTGTTGGATAGACTTTGGTAATCTGCCTTGTATTAAATAGATTATTGACCAATCCAGTGAGCACAAGAGATATATTCTTCACTCTCACTTTTTTACTTAATTTCAAGTCAATATTCCAGTAACTGGGCATTCGTTCTGAATTGACATTGCCAATTCTATCTCCTGAAAAATCAAGTGGCGTGTAGGGGTGCCCAGAATGATAACTAAAAACAACAGAACTTATAAGATTACGCAGAAGTTTTATAAAAAAATTCTCCGGGCTCTGAAAATCAATATTTATTTTTATGTTATGCCGCTCATCATAATCAAGTGGATAATCAATTGCAGGAGGTATTGTATCAGATTCATAATATAACTGATGTGCCCAGGCACTCGTTCCTTCAGCAAATTGTAGTGTATAATTTAAATCAAAACTCCAAAAGTAGACCAGCCTTTTAATCAGTGCAAGTTCCAGTCCCTTTATATTATACCTTCCATCGTTAAAGTATTGATAATATGGTTCAGGTAAGGCTGTGACTTTTCTCAATTCTACCGCATTAAATATGTCTTTATAAAAAAGATTCAAACTAAATAATAAAAACTCGCTAAATATATTTTCAAAACCAAATTCATAAGCAACTGTCTTTTCTGGCTTTAACGAAATATTACTGATTCCTGATCTATATCTTAATAACAGAAGTCTAATAACTGCTGTATCACTTGTGCTATATAAATAATCAAATTTTGGAATATTATTATAGTGGGAATAACTAAAATGTAATTTTTGCCGTGCGGTTATAGGTAGCGAAAATCCAATACGCGGGGAAATGGTTAATATTTTCTCGGCATAGGTTAGAGTATCGCCCCGGATATTTTCAGGAATTTTGAATGTGCAAACATTAGCGTCAAAAAAGTCAAATCTAATTCCTAAATTGGCACTCAGACTTTCAATATCTATCTTATCCTGGAAAAAGCCCGAGGTTTTATATGGAGTCCGTTCATAAAAGTTGAAATCAGGATTGGTTTCTGAAAGAGGTGGAAGTGTCCGATTGTAGTATCTGAGGTCATATTTAATAAAATCAATGCCCGCCTTGAAATCATGATATTTACCATAAGCATATTCAATCTTTGTATGAATCTGCCAGTCATCATTATACCAGTATCTCCAGACAGGATAATCTCCTACAGTGTAGAATAATCCTTCTATTCCATAAGGACATTTACGCAGAGCTTCTACTCCATAATTTTTGCATATAAGATGGATTCCTTCAATCAAAATTTCGCGCGGCGAAGCAGAATGTATTTTATATTCTTTATCATTTAGCAAATCAAGTAATTCTTCAAATTTTAGACGGTAATCATCATACCATTTGTAATTGTTATCCTGCTCCCATTGGTAATCCCGGGGTCCAAAGACCCGGTCAAAGTGGGTAAAGCCCAGACTTATAGAAGCAAGGGTCCATGGATTAAACATATAACTAAAATTGCCTGAGATAATATGGTATTTGGTTCTCATCATCGGCTTATTTTCAAGATATTTAAATGCACCTGCATTTTCCCCGGTGGGAATGTAATATACAAATTGCTCTCGGGTTCTGAATCCCAGGATGTCAAATTTCCCTCTTGCGTTGGGTAGATAATAGGATAACTTTCCAAAGAGGCGATATTCATTTCCTGGAGAATAGACCCTGTATTTTGCAGGTTGATATGAATCTGTGGAATTCCATTCACCTGATAAAAGATATCTAAGCCTTCTTAATGGCAATGGACCATTGAACAAAAAGTTGCAGTCATTATATCCATAATCAAATTTTTTGTTCTGAACTATATCATCAGTTAGCCAACTGACATTACCAGAATGGCGGACGTTATTTCCCGACTTCGTCGTTATATTGATGACCGCCGGGGCATCACCATGCTCGGCATATAATCCACCGTCAACGATAGAAACTTCATCTATACTTTCTTCGTTGATTTGACCCGGCGGCCTTCCGAGATTTGGAATTTCCATTAAAATGCCATCAAGATAATATTTTGTATCATATACTCTCCCGCCTCTGATATGAAATCCAGAATCAGTCTCCACGACACTCTGCTGGATTCTCAAGAAATCGTCAAAGGATATAATCGGCAATCGTTGGATTTCATCAGTTTTTTTGTTAGTGGCATTTGAACTTTGGAATAAATGAATCATTGGTGGGTGGGCTATCACCGGTAAGATATCAATCCCTAAAGGGACTGATTTCAGTTTGAAATTTAAAAAAGTCGTTTTATTTGGTTCAACCAAAACTTTATCAACGGATACTGATTCATAGCCGATATAACTTGCTGTAACACAATAGTCACCGGGTGGGACATTTAATATCTGGTAATTTCCCTTTTCATCTGATGCTGTACCTAATGCACCTTCCATTATACACACATCTGCGCCAATTATTGGCTCACCTGTTTTTGCATCAACCACATTCCCGGCAATTCTTCCGTATTCTTCAGCAACAAGAAATTGGAATGAGAAAAGGGTTATAATGAAAATTGCAAAAAAGAATATCCGCATATTATTACTCTTATTGATTTTTCAATTATATTTTTATATCAGGAAATGTCCATAGTTAAAAGTATCATCAGTTTTCACTGGACGAATAAAAATCGTAGCAGTGCAACCCTGATTTTCATCAGGGGTTGTTTATCGAACACTCCTTACCACGATTCATTATCGCCGCTGGGAGCGGCCCCTACACCTTTCCTTCTGCAAAAAAGGTTTCTTGACCATAATATTATTAGATGCATCGTCTTGCTTATGCGCCGATTAACGAAGCTGTATAATGATACAGGCTGCGAAACCATATAACGAATAACGATTCTATAGGAGCGGTTTCTAACCGCCTTATTAGCCCTATCTATTGACAAGTAACTCGTAACAGATATAATAATATGGAATGGCTTATAATATGTTCAACTCGGTGATAGAAATTTCAAATTTGGGTGAAATGGAAAAGGGTATTTTTCCCCCTTATAATTCGGATAAACGCTATAGGAAATGGCAGGTGCAATTAGGAAAAATTTATGAAGAAAAGATATAGAGAGATTAAGGAACGGATTGTAAGAACTTCAGCGACATCTTATGTTAGAGAACAGTTATCCCTTTTAGAAACATATAGAGCCAATCATGATGTAGAGGAGAAAGAAGTTACCGTGTATATAGGAGATGTAAATAATGTCCTTCATTTACTGCCCGACGGGATTGTTGATTGTGTTATAACTTCACCACCCTACTGGAAGCAGAGGGATTACGGGAATCCTCAACAAATTGGTCAAGAAAATTCTTATTTTGAATATATAAAAAGACTTGTTGATGTCTTTAGTAAAATGAAGAGAGTATTAAAAGCCACAGGGACCTTCTTCCTGAATATAGGCTATAAATATCAAAATAAGGAATTATTACTCATACCAGAATTGTTGGCAGTTGAACTTCAAAAAAATGGTTGGACACTTATAAATAAAATCATATGGTTCAAACCCAATGCTATGCCCTCTTCATTAGATAGCAGATTCTCAAATGTCTATGAGCCGGTATTTTTATTCGTAAAGGAAGAAAGCAGATACAATTACTATTTATCAATAGATAAATTAAGACTACCGGTTAGCAACTTCAAAAACAATAAAAGTCCTGAAGATATTTTAGGGTTTGAAGTAGAAAACTCTTTGTTAAAAAACGGCAAGATTAAAGGGTGTGTCTTGAAGGTCTTCAAAACTCCCAATGAAGATATACTTGCAGAGGTTCTCTGGGAAAATAATGAGACAACCATTGAAGTTGTACAGGGCTTTAATGAAGAATCTCAATTACCAGTGGAATTAGTATGCCAGAGCTGCGGAAAATCTATTAAATACGAGATAGATATAAATGCTCATTCTGCTTGTGATGGATTTCCTAAACCAATATTGCCACCAGAACCAGATTTTAATAATAGAGTAGAAATAAAACCTTCAATGCTATTTCCCTCATCTCGGCAGAGTGAGGAACGAACTTATGAAGGTAAATTTAAATTAAACCCCGATAACAGAGGTGCCTCACCAGGTGCAAGAAAATCACTCTTTGGAGAATATCTGGTGCTACAAAGAAGATACAAAATTTTTCAACCAATAATTGCTGATTATCTTAGATTTTGGCGTAAAAATAGAGGTATCACCACAAAAGAGATTGATAAATTATTGGGCTATAAAGACACAGCAGGTCACTGGTTCAGGAAAGATACCGGTAGCTGGGGTAGAGGGGGGTCCATCCCTTTACCGGATGATTGGTTCAGACTAAAAGAAATCCTTAAATTTGATTCTCTCTATGATAGGTGGGTTACCGAAACACATCTGGTTCTTCAGACCGTAAAACCACATCCAAAAGGCAAGAACCCCGGCGATGTCTGGAGCATAAAGCTCCAATTTCTTTCAGAGGCTCATTTTGCTACCTTTCCTGAAGAACTCGTGAAAAGGTGTATTGAAGCTGGTTGTCCGGAAGGAGGGCTTGTATTGGACCCTTTTGCTGGTTCAGGAACAGTAGGCAAAGTTGCTAATGAGATAGGAAGAAGTGCAATATTAATAGAATTAGTCACGGAATATCTGAATATTATTAAAAAAAGATGTCCAAATATTAGAGAAGTAATCTATGCTAAATGATTTTGAACTTGAGAAGATAGAAAGACAGTATTATGATTTAATTTTGCTTCACCTAAAGCAGGATTTAGACGCTCTTATTGATGGTTTGAACTCACGAATAAAAATTCTGAATGACTGGTATGATAATTTTATAAAGACAGCAAGGAAAGGTTTTAAAGCATCTGATCTAGATACCGGGGCAGAAAGAATCTTTCATCATTTCTTTGCCTCAATCTTACGATTTCCCAATTCTTCTCCTCTCGGCTCGGATTTAATGTTTGAACTTCCAGATGCCTTTATGCATATCGAAATTAAAACTGCTCTCCTTGATAATCCGGCAGATTACAAGGGGAAAATCAATATTGGAATCAATCAGACTTCTTATGTGGTGAACAAGACCTTTATACCTAACCTGCCTCAATATTATCGAATTTCCTCCAAAATTGAGAAACCCTGTCTAACTTATATCATTCAAATAGTTCATGAACATGCTAAACCAAATATCAAAGCCTTAAAATTAGTTTGCATCCCCAATGGTCAACTTTATCCACACTACGGGAAAGGTATTTTCAAAAGCGGGAAAGGTGGCTATGCAAAAGGGAAAGATTTTCGTTATAAATATTCCATTGAGCCTTATTTTAAGCTCCTATCCGATAGATATAAAGAAAAGATTTTTAGGGTTGAGTTGATATACCTAGCCAAGGGCATAAATAAAGAAGATATTGCGAATATACCAGACATCCCCGTTCATTTTCAATTTTGATGATATGAAAATATGAAATCGCCTCTTTACCTAACACAACACCTCTCCTTTTTGCTTTGGCAGGGGAATGCAATAAAAAGATAGAAATAATGAAATTAATTGGTTTTAATCAGCATGACAACAACCATTTATCATTTCGTCAATTGTAAAAATGATGAAATGAGAGATAAATCTATTGGTAGTATTGAAGTTTAAAAACTCATTCCAATAATAGAAAGTTCCACTGACCAGTTTTTAGGCCAGAATCTGTCAATGTGATTGTAAAGGGGCAGGATAAAACCAATCGGTCCAAGCACAATCTTTAAACCTGTATCGTATGCATATTCCCATTTTAGACTATCGCCATTGTAGTAATAACCTAAATCTCCGAAGATTCTCAATGGGAATCCTTCGGGAAATTGCATATTGAAACAGACAAGCCCATCGGTCTTTATATGATAACCCTGATAACCTGCCATATTCCCATCCTGTTTGATATGGATATGCTCCTGTGGGGATGCATACCCTTTCTGTCCAAAGAATAAATCACTGATAAAATTATGCCTCAATCCGCCGTTTAAGAATATCCTCTCTTGATTGGGGGCAGTGCCATAAACCTTTCCGGCAAAGATGCGGAAATATAATGGGGCAAGATACAACCTTGAATTCTTTTCAAACTCAAAATTAAATTTGGCAAAACTCCAGCCTGTATCAAAAAATTTATTTGTCCCACAGAAATTTACTCCCATAGACCAGTGATTGGTATTATATAAAATTTGATTCTGGATTAAATAATATTCAGCAATCGTCCAGTCTATCGAATCAACAGAAATGAGGGACCTGAAATCTCTATAGCCTGCAAAAGTCTTTATGTTAATATTGGGTTCGGATGTAAGTGGAATACCGAGATCACTTTTAAATCCTACGTCATATTTTATCTCATCGCCACCATAATAACCTTTTAAGAATACACGCGACCGATAACCTTTCTTAAACACAATCGGTGTTTGATAACTGAAATTATAATAATGTCTCTTACTCTTCAGTCCATAAATATAACCGAATATCCATTGATTTTTACCCTTGATAAAATCTGCATCAATGAAGTGGGCACCAGCAAGATAGAATCCCGGTGTAAATCCATCATCTGAATCATACCATAAATAAGGTAGAACAAAAATCTGATATGTATCAAATGAGGGCCAGTCAAAAATTGGTTTTATCGCAAACTTTTTTGGATAAAAATTATTGAACCTATCTGATTCAGGTGTGTAATTGAATGGATCAATGACAACCCTTTTTATCTTTTTTGCATCAGGAAATTCAAGGGTATCTTGTTGTTTTTCAATCTTCATAACCTGACCACCATTATCAGTCTGGATAAGTATGTCAGTGGGCAGCAAAAATTTTCCTTTATTTTCAACCACAAGCGAATTTCCGGATATCTTTTTAATATGCCAGTCGCAATATTTTGTAGTGTGCAAGAGATCATTAAAGAATTGTTGTAAATCCCTGCCACTCACCTCTTCACAGATACGGATAAAATCCTCTGAATGTGGATGTCTGAATTTAAACTCCTCAAAATATCTTTTTAGTATTGTATCAAATGTATTTGTGCCCAGATATGCCTCAAGATAACGCAGAAATAAGGCAGGTTTTGAATAGGCGATGACCTGATATCCAATAGGATTACCAACAAACTCAGTTGCTTTTGTCAAAATCGGTCTTTCTAACCCGTTTGTTAAGGTGATGTAATACATCAATCGGTTGATATAATCGTGGGGCATACCAGGGATGAAGGATGATTTAAAAAATGAATTCTCTGCGCCATATTTGTCAACAAAATATCTTGCCTCAGCATAGGAAGTAAAACCCTCATCAAGCCAGGCCTCGTCCATCTCATTAGAACCGAGGATTCCATAAAACCACTGATGGGCAATCTCATGGATAACCACAAGTTCAAACTGCCTTGTCAATCTATCTTCACTACCGCCAATGATCACTAAATTCGGATATTCCATTCCACCACCAAAATAGCCCTGAACAATGCTTAACTTTTTATAGGGATATCTGCCAAACCACTTATTATATCTATTTACTGCATCAACCGCATACTCTCCAGCATTCTCCCATTTTCTTTTCTGTTTTCTAATATAATAAACTTCAATCTCCACACCATCAACCTCCCTCTTTGCAATTTCAAAATCCTTATCACAGACCCAGGCAAAGTCATGGACATTCTCGGCGGAAAAGTGCACAACCTTCCGATTGTTTTCTACCTTTGATGAATCTATAATAATTCCACTACCCGCAACCATATAATCAGCAGGCAGTTCTATTGATACATCAAAATTCCCGAACTCTCCATAAAATTCACCAAGTGCATGATAACCTTGTTTATGCCATCCTTTATCATCAAAAACACAGGGCTTTGGATACCACTGAACGATTTCGTAATGTTTACCTTTGTATCCGAGACGAGAAAATATCTTTGGAATCTTTAAAATCGCATCAATTTGAAGGACTACTGAATCACCTGGAGATAATGGTTTGTCAAGGATAACGCCCATAATCGTTTCATCTATAATAAAATCTAACTGCCCCTTCATTGACTTAACAGAATCTATATCTATCCAGCCCCTTTCTGAATTCTTTGCCTTCAAGAATTTATAAGAACCCATCTTTTTCAATTCTTTTGCAAAATCTGTATTATTATCCTTATATGCATTGGCATAGAGATGGAGATATAAGGTTTCAAGGCAGACAGGTGAATTATTGTAGTATGTCAAAACCTCAGTAATTTTTAAAGTATGATTTTCATCATCAAGACTGCAGTAGATTTTATAATCAACCTTCTGCTGATAGGTAATTAGAAAAAATAAGATTACCATAAGTTTTGATTATATCTATTAATCCGAATAAATCAAGGTTGCGATTAAAATAACCCTTGACTTTTTGAAAAATAAAATTAAAATATTGTATAGGATTGGTTATGTCTTATCTTATCTTATTTACCCGCAGAAAATGATCATCGGCATTTTGTTGCTGCCGATTTTAACAAAAGTTCTTTTGGCTTTTTCTATGCGGAGTTTGTAAGGTTTGTTTGAGATTGCTCCGTTGACACCGGAGCGTAATAAATATAGTGTCTAATTGTAGCGTCCATCTTTAGATGGACGAATGATCTTTTCCATGTAGCGTCCAGATTCATCTGGACGAAAACCTGTAGGGCAAACCTTCAGGTTTGCATTCGCAATATATTGGTTGTATAGGAAAATCTGTAGAGGTTGCCTGGGATGGTGGTTATGTTGTGGTGGGCGAAAATCCGACTGGTGCTTTTTTTATGAAATTTACTTCAATCGGCAGTCTGGAACGGTATGTTACATATAATTCTGGGGCTAAACTAAATTATATTCAGTGCACAAGCAACGGTAACTATTTGGCGGTGGGATAAGACTGAGTATTGAATCACCTGGAGATGTATATGTCGTAAAAACCGATGCCAATGGTATTATACAATGGAAGAAAATAATAGGGGGTTCTGAAGATGATGGAGGGTTCGGTGTTGAAATAATCGGGTTTAATACTTATGCGGTTGCAGGGATAACGAGCTCTTTTGGTTCGGGTAGTTACGATGGGTATCTTGTCAAACTCGGTCCTATGCTCAATGATACCGATGACTCACTTTCACTTGCCTATAATGGCAATCAGCACCTTGTTCGTGAACCCAATACTGAAAAGTTGCATCTGGTCTATACCCGCCTGGGTTCGGTAATCTATCAATATTCTTCAAATGGCGGAACAGACTGGACATTGCCCGTTTCTATTGGTGAAGGCAAATTCCCGGCGATTACATTGAGTTCAAACAATCTACCTTCAGTGGCCTGGACCGATGATATTGGTGGACTCTGGTATCGGAGGCAGGTTGCACCTGGAGAGTGGGGTGATATCTATCATCTTTATAATCCAGTTGGGCCTTTTGACCCATTCTTAAATTCTCCGCCTTCTATTGGAATCGTTCCTGGTAATCCTGATGAAGTTCACATTCTCATTACCCGCACCGGCAGGATACAGATGAACGGAGTTATGCATACGGTTGAGGACTATTCATTTCCTATTACTAATCCTGAAAATGGAGTATATACCCTTATAGATGCAGGAGTTGGTGGAATGTATCCACCAATTCGTCACTCACCTTCAATAGCCCGTTCAGGTTTCAACAATTCCCTCCATGCGGTCTGGATGCGCCAGGATACGGTCTGCTATGCGACAAAAGAAATCGGACAGAACTGGGAAAACTGGGGTCCACGATTTGAACAGGATGGCATTCGCTCTGCCCATCCCTTTGTTGAATGCTATGGCGATATGGTCTATGTTGTCTGGGAGCATAAAGAGTCTCCCTGGCTCCTTGAAGATGTGTACAAAGGACGGCGACAAATAAGCGAGTCCGAATTTCATTGGGAAAACTTCAGCCAAACACCTCTAACTGCATCCTGCTCTCCAGTCAATGCCTCGGGTCTATTCACAGTCTTTCAGGATAGCCCCTATCCACCGATAAATGGTCCTGAAATATATTATAAAGTCCATTCTACAGACGAACCATACAATATCAGCCAGACAATTCCTGCTTCTTATTATCCCCAATCTGTAGCAAGGCTCATCGGCTCAAGGATTTATCTCTACACCGCCTGGCTTGATGGAGATGATTCACCCTACGAAATCAGATTTAAGAAACTTTCATATATTCCACCTGAATTGCCACCTTATCTCACTTCAATCAATGGTTATGAAACACCCTCTCCTTATCTCATTGCCCGTGATAGTTTTATCTCTAACTGGCAGATTCCAGTTGACATTGGCTACGAGATGATTACTTATCGCTTCCCACTTGAGCCCGGCTATCGCTATAAGATTAAGGTCGTTGCCTATCAGGAATCTTCAGGACCGTGGCGAGAATGGGTAAGGATTGATAATGGTCCCAGGCATCAAATAAAATACAATCCATATCAGCCTGAGACCCTTGAATTCTGGGTTCCACCGGCATTCTATCAGGATGGCATCATTGATGTGGTTTTTGATAGAATCTCTGGTAGTTTTGCGACTGCTGGTCCAATCTATATCTACCAGTATGAATATGAAGAGGAATCCACAGAACTCACCTCTGGTCCAATGGCACAGGAAGGCAAATTACTTTCCAATGCTGCTATTACAATCTTCCCGAATCCATTCAGAGACAAATTAAGCATCAGGTATCAGATTCAGAATAACACAGAAATAAAACTGAAGCTCTATGATGTCTCAGGTAGACTGGTCAAACAATTTAACCATCTAACCAATTGCCCATTTAACCAAATCGTCTGGAATGGAACCGATGAATACGGTAGAAAAGTCTCCCCGGGTGTTTACTTCCTGAGGGTTGAGAACTCTGATACCAAACAGACCTTCTCTCATAAAATAGTAAAACTGGAATAAGATAGACAACAGGGGGCTCTTTATTGAGCCCCCCTATTACGGAGGAGATATGGCAGAATGTCTACTGGTTTTCTGTTTTTTGACTTCTGGTTTCAGCCAGAAATGGTATATACCACAAGGTCAAGGTATGGTTCCTACAAAAACAGAAATTGCGGATACGGATAGAGACGATAAAACAGAAATAATTTTTACTACCTACGGAAGCTGGCCAGCTTATCTCCACTTTTACGAATTTCATTCATCTAATAGTTGGCTAACGGATTCAGTGCCACTTTCAGGGGGCAATTTACTGTGGTGTTCGGGAGATTTTGATAATGATGGGTTATACAATCTCGTCTTACAATTTCATATTGAAAATCCTTCATTGGCGGTTGGGATAATGATCTTTGAATCCCCCGATTCCTTTTCTTATCCCACCCAGGAGGTCTGGCGGGATACGGTGGGACAGGGTTTAGTTGTTCCAATCTGCGTTTATGACATTGACATGGATGGAGTACCAGAGGTTGTAAAAGTGTTGGGTAACTACATTCATCTCCATATTTACGAATCCGTAGGCAATAATCTTTATGACAAAATTGCTGAGATCACAACCGCTGTTCCCTATAATTCTTCATCTACTCTTGCCTTTGGGGACTTTGATTTAGATAATAAGAATGAATTTGTCTTCGGTTATTCTGCTGGCCAGTATAGTATTTTTGAATGTATTGGCAACAATTCATATCAAGAAATCACTTCCCAACAACTTCCTACGGCGAATGTCAAGGACTGCTTTACCGTCCCTGATATGGATGGGGATGGTAAGTTGGAGTTTGTGGTAAAGGGGTTTGTTATCCCTGATGCCCGAACCGATTGCTTTATCTTTGAGGCAACAGGAAATAATACATACCAAATCATCAAATCATTCCATCTCCCCAATAGTCAGGACTGGGATTATGGTGGTGGTTATTCGGATGTCGGTGATGTAGATGGTGATTCAATCCCTGAAATTGCCCTTGAGTCCGCAAGTTATGTCTATCTCATCAAATCCGCGGGTAATGATTCCTTCTATGTCTGGCAGACTTTACCCGGCAATTCTTTAGGCACAAGTATCCGAATTACCAACGACCTTGACAATAATGGATTGAATGAAATTGTAATCTCAGGTGGGAATCAGACAAGAATCTATGAAAAGACCCCTGAGGTTACTTGGTTCTGCCCGGTTCAGTATGATACATTCTGGGCAAATGATACGGTCTATCCCCGCTGGAAGTTGGATGAGACGATTGGTCTTGATTCTTTAAGACTTTACTGGGCACATCCACAATTCGGGTGCCAACTGATTTATCAGGGTCTGGCTACCGATACACTCTGTTCCTGGGTTGTTCCTGATACCCAGAGCAATATGTCAAACCGGCTCTGGCTTGTGGTAGAGGGCAATGGCAGATATGATTCCACATATTCGCCGGTCTTTTATATCAAGCGTGCACAAGGGATTGAAGAGGGTGAAAGATTTAAGGTAGAAGGTGAAGGGGTAAAACTGGAAGTCTATCCAAATCCTTTCACAAATCACTGCGTGATTAAATTCCAAATCCCAAATTCCAATCTCTCTACTCTTTACTCCGCCACGCAGATTGACAGACTACTCGCTACTCTTAATATCTATGATGTTTCAGGAAGGTTGGTCAAGTCATTTAACCATTTAACCATTCAACCATTCAACCAAATTGTGTGGTCTGGCGATGATGAATCCGGACGCCCATTACCTAACGGTATCTATTTCATCAGATTAGAATCTGGAAAAATCAGGACATTAGAGAAAGCGGTTCTCCTTAGATAAATCTCAATCGGCGTTAAAAAATTATTCAAATTATGAGCATCGCATCGCCATAAGATAAAAAACGATATTTTTGTTGAATCGCTTCTTTGTATGCCTTAAATATCAAATCCTTGCCGGCAAAGGCACAGACGAGTAAAAGTGGTGTTGAACAGGGCAGATGGAAATTTGTAATAAGGCAGTCTATAACCTTAAATTTATAACTCGGATAAATAAATAGTTCAGCCCAGCCCGAAAACGGAGTGATTTTTTTACTTGAGTTTACATTTTTGCCTGCGATATATTCAAGTGCTCGTGTTACTGAGGTACCCACACCAATTATTCTATCTCCAGCATTTATCGTTTCTGCTGTTTCCTCAGAAACCTCAACATATTCGGGGTCCATAAAATGATTTTCAATATTTTCTGTCCGTATTGGTTTAAATGTGCCAGGACCGATATGGAGTGTGATATATACAATCTCCACACCAATGTTTTTTAGTTCATCAAGCAGTTCTTTAGTAAAATGTAATCCCGCAGTCGGTGCTGCAATTGAACCGGTCTTCTGTGCATAAATTGTTTGATATTCTCTCTCATCAAGATTTTCCGCAGGTCTTTTTATGTAATGTGGCAGGGGAACTTTGCCCAAATGTGCTATTATATCTTCAACTCTACCGTTAAATTCAAGATAGTATTTCCCTTTTTCTCTATTTCTAACCCAGGCAGAAAAATCATCACTAAAGATGATCTTTGTATTATCACGGATCCTTCGACCTGGATTAATCAGTGCAGTACATTCATTGCCTTTGTATGAAATCACCAGAATATCAATCCGGGCACCGGTCTCTTTTCTACCTAATAATCGTGCTTTAAAAACCTTTGTATCATTTAGAACAAGAATATCACCTTTTGAAAAATAATCTAATATTTCATAAAAACGGCGATGGAGCATTTCACCAGTATTCCTATTCAAAACCAATAACCGTGCCTCTGCCCTATTCTCAAGCGGATACTGGGCAATCAGTCCCTCGGGCAATTCATAATAAAATTCTTGTAATTTCATATCCTAAGGCTTTTTTGCCAGCACATAAGAGCGCCTTCCTTCTTTAAAAAATAATTTTATTAGTCTACCTAAACCGAATGTATCAAGTATAAAAAAACTGTCAACCTCAATTCTATTAAGATATTCAACAAATAAAATATTTAGCAATGAAGAAGGGAAAAATCTACCAGAAATATATTCAAATATGCGTGTTAATATAGTAAAAGGTTTGACCCAACCCCGTGATTCAAATTCAAAACTACCCCACTCAATAATTTTAAAACCGAATTTTTCAACAAGTATTTTTAATTCGCTGGGTCTATAAGCAGTATGAAGATAACTTTCACCCTCCACACCAAATTTTATCCCGAAACTCCTGAGAACACCAAGTTTTGTCATAATTGGACGTTTTTTTGAATAAGAAGGGGTCGTGATTAATACCATGCCACCGCTTTTGAGGATGTTAAATAATCCAATAAGAAAATCATCTACATCGTCAAGATGCTCAATAACCTCAATCGCAATTGCATTATCTATTGAATCTGCCTTAAAAAATTCAATGTTTCGCAAATCACCCTGAATAAAATTTATATAGGGGAAAATTTTTTTGCCCCGTGCAAGCAAAGAATATGCAATATCAATTCCGATAACCATCCCCTTTTTCCATCCTGAAGAAAGCCGTCCGATATTGCAACCGCAATCAAGTAGGATACCCCCGGGCAACTGTGCCATTTTCTTTAACACCCATTTCTTCCTCATTATTCCGCTCAAACTTGAATAGGTCAATTTATCTTCAGGATAGCGCTTACCGGCAAGTTCGTAAAATTCGCGATATTTATCAGCCATCAGAATTTTATCCTTGTCTGGAATTTTAAATTTTGCATTGGTGACTCACCAGGCGGAAACTGGATCCGATATATTAAACTGAAAGTTGTATTATTACCTATCCCTAAAGAACCACTGAGATTAAATATCTTTGTCAAACCTGGAGGCTCATTTGCACTGAATAAATAAGGAACATCTTCCACATTGTATTTATGATAAATCAATTCCCCGGTCAATTCAATCCGCCCCTGATCTTTTATTGGTCTCCCTAAAAGCAAACCTGCCGAAGGTGTCTGCAAAAGAAATATCAAATCCGGAAAGAATTCAGAAAAAATCTTGCTGTATTTATAACCAGCGAAAGGCTTCACCTGAGGGTTTTCAATCACTTCTAAATCCATTGCCAAACCGTACTCAGTTCTTTCTTCCCTTAGAAATGTATGCCATTTTTCACTGCGATATTCTAATGAATAATAATTATAAAATTTCTTATAACCCGGGTTTAAAGAAAACCGATATTGGGATTGAAAGAGGGGCTCGAGTGCATAACGCCCATCCTTTGAAAATGCTTCCTGGAAATTTATCTCAAGGTGTTTCTCATCTGTTGTAAGGTTGACAAATATCTCTTCCCGACGATTGGTATAATTTTCTTCATCAAGATAAAAAAGTCTTGCCTTTGTATCAAATATGCCATAAGAAAAATCAGGCTCAAGATTATACCTCCTGCTCTTAACCCGCTGAAATTCCTGCAGTAGCACCGTCTGTTTGATATAATCACCCTTCTCCTTCGGAATATAGGTCTGCGTTATTGGGTCATAGACATAATCTCCAGTTCCAGAAGGAACCTTTACATAAATCTCATCTTTTTTCTGGGTATATCTCTGCGATTGCTCCAGTTCACCGCTAAGCCGGAAATTTTTATAGTAAATATTTAAACCGGTATTTAAAAATATGAATGTAGTATCATTAAAAAATCGAGTGCCTAATGAGGCACTGAGCGGCTTTGTTGAAAAATCAAGTTTTGTAAGGACTGCCCTACCGTTTTTGCTTCTTTCATAATTTCCTGATATAACGATGGACTTATCCTTTTGAAAGAGATAATTTGTCCTGCACTCTGTATAATGTTCACCTTCCTGATTTAAATACTGGGTATAAAATGAAAAATTGCTTAGCTGCTTTCTCATACCAATGATATATTTATTGATTGTATCAATATCTTCATAACCGCCATAGAAAAAAAGCGGTTTTAAATAAACAGACCTCTTTTGGTGTTGGCGATTCAGGAGCCCATAGCCCATATCAATTTCAAAATTTTCCCCGGGTCTTATTTTGGAATTTAACTGGAAAAGTTCATTTAAAGGTTCGGTAGTATTCCACTCATAATTATAATTCATATCCTGCCTGCCTTTGGGCTGATAAAGGTCTTGATCGTAATTTACATATTTGCTCATAATTAAAAAGATACCCATTATTCTCTCTAAATTCAATTCATATCCCTTTGCGGTATTATTCTCATCATCTAAAAGCGAAAATTTATTTTTATCGACCTTTGAACTGTAAAATCTCCCCGAAAATCCAACACGATGTTTCAGACTGAATCCATAAAATTGATTGTCCGCAGGCAGGGTAATATATTTCTCAGGGGTATAATTGCCCAGATTTTCTCCGGTATAAACAAACCCCTTGATTCTCGCATCGTATCTATATTCTCCCTTATTCTCACCCACATAGAAAAAAGAAACCCGATAATGCCCATTGCCTTCGCCAACATAAACGAATCTTCCGTCGATCAGATCATAATTGCCGGATGATGAAGTGTCTGCATAAATATGTCTCACCCTTGAACTATCACCGCTGACTTTTAAACTCTCGATCTCTTCTGAATTTAACTGAAATCCGAGCGGACTGTTATAATCATCATAGGTGCGATGAAAAATAGAATTAAACTGAAAATCTTTGACCCGATATTGTGCATCCAGTTCCTGATAGATATTTGTGTAATCTTCGGTCGTCTCCATGTATTCTATAATGATGTGGGTATTTGCGGTGATTATATTTTTATTGGTGAAGTTAATTATGCCCTGTTCGTAGTCGATGTTATAATCCACATCCACCATTAAAATTCTTGCCGAATTCATAAGGTCGGAAAAATAAACTTTTTCCGAATTATAAACAACCCTGCCGGAAAGAAAATATGGACCCTGTTTCCCTTCTTCACCGTCAAATTCAATCCGGCGGTATTTCCCGCGATTAAGGGCATAAGAAAAGTTGATATTATTTTCCTGCTGAATAAAACCCATTCTCACACCACTGATCTCATTGTTTATCTCAAACGGCAATGCCAGACTGAGATCACCCAGACCCCCATAAAAATTTCTTGACCAGATTTCGAGTTTCATTTTTTCAATGTCGGAAATCCTTCGGGTCGGAACATCTATCCCCTGGTCAGATAGTGCACCCCTTATCTTAACACCTTCTACCTCTCCCCCCACATAAAGTTTCAATCCCTGGTCAAAACCTTCTTCAATGTCAAAAGAAAAATCCTTTGTCCCACTAATTTTTAATCGATCCTTAGGAATCTCATCTTTTTTTTCAGAAACCTGTATATAGGTTGTATCCATTACCAAACCCGTATCGATAACAATCAATCGGAAATTGTAATAAACTGAATCAAGTTGGTATAAAGTATCTGATTCAGAAATCTGATTTATTATAAATATAAATAGAATCGCCATACTGGCTTAGGGTAAAAATAAAATTTTCGTTTTTATTTAAATCAATAAATGGGCTGCTTAATTCAATCCTTTGCCATTTGCCTTCTTTAACAAGGACAGTCTTTTGCCCCGGGGTAAAAAGATAAATTTTTTCGGCAACCAATATTCGTTCGCTTCCTGGTAAAATTTTTATTTTTTGAACCACATTCCCATATTCATCAAACACAATAATTTCTTTTCTTGTTAAAAGATAAACTCGATGGTCAAAATAATCCATATCAACTATATTGAGATTCTTTTTCATTAATCGAATTTGGTACTGGCGATCTAAAAATAAAACTTCTTTTTCCAATCGGTCGGCGAGAACTATCTCTTCAGCATCAGTTAAGACAAAAGAAACCACATCACCTTTATAAATATTTTCTATAAGTCCGGTATTGATAGCCAATTTAAAGATCCCGCCCATCATATTCAAATAAATATAAAAAGGGGTCAGATTAAATCCGTAAATGCAATTATTTACATTCCCTTCAATCGATATATTTTGCACATTGTTCAAAGTATCAACTCTGACTATTCCCCTGTTGTTTTTTTGAATTAAATAAAACATCCCTTCATAATATTCAAGTTTCTGGCATCTGACGGGCAATTCAATAGTACGAAATGGTTCAAGAAGAAATATTACGAAGAGCAATTGCACAAATAAAGAATATATAAAAAGCGCAGTTTGTCAACTAAATTAAGTATTGACAATTTCTCCAGACTGGATAAAATTGTATGTATTAAATATGGGGCCGTAGCCCAGTTGGGAGAGCGCTTGACTGGCAGTCAAGAGGTCGCGGGTTCGAATCCCGTCGGCTCCATTAAAAATAAATAAATATAAATAAAGAAAGGAGAAAAAATGAAAGGGAAGATTGTTTTATTTTCAATAATAGGCTTAATCCTATTAGCCTGTGTTGCCACGCAACCTGTTCAAAAAACCGAACCGGAACCGACTGAAGATGCAAAGGCAAAGGCACAAGAAGAATATTCAATCGGCTATGAATATTTAAAACAGGTTAAATATGATGAGGCATTGTCTCATTTTAATGAAGCAGTAAAATTAAATTCCAAATTTTATGGAGCGTATATAGCAATTGCTCAGATTTACCGAGCAAAACATGAATATGCCGCTGCTGAATCGGTATATAATCATGCTCAAAAAATTGAACCCAAGGATACCCGGGCTTACGAAGGGCTTGCAGCACTCTATACTGACCAGAAAAAATACGGTGAGGCAATAAGCGAATATCTGACTGCCTATCAATTTGATTCTACAAATGTAAATATTCTCAATGGACTTGGTTTTGTTTATACCAAAATCAAAGATTATGATAAAGCACTATGGTATTACTCCAGGGCATTAAAATTTGAACCCGATAACCTTGTTGCGATTAAAGCGATAGCAAATATCTATATTGATAAAGGCGAACCGGATAAAGCAGTAAATTATCTGGAAACACTAAGGGGGAAAAAACCTGAGGCAGTGGATGTAAGGGAATTGTTGGCAAAGACATATCTTGATTTAAAATACTATGATAAGGCAATCACGGAGTATAATTTTTTAATTACCAAAAAGCCTGATTACTATTTCTACCGTCTCCAGCTGGGCTCAATCTATGCCAAACAAAAAAAATATGCCAATGCGGAAAAAGAATATCTGGAAGCAAAAAAACTTGCCCCGGATAATCCATTGCCCATCCTTTATCTTGCCGATTTGCAGATAAGCAAGGGCAAACTTAATGAAGCCGAGAATATGGTACGCGACGCGTTAAAGCTCTCTTCAGATAATAACTATGCCTATGTGCTATTGGGTGACATTTATGAACGGAGAGGCGCCCAGAGAAAAGCAGTCTTTGACAAGAAGAAAAATAAATCAACTATTGGTGAAGCAAAGGCAGCACTCAATCTCCTTAGACAGGCTGAGAATTATTATAAGCAAGCAAAGGATGATAGTCAGTTTGCTTCTTATGTAAGGACTGAGATTGAAAGATGCGAAGTCTGGATAAAACAATTAGAAGAAGATATCTGGTTTATTGAAGGTAGAAAAAAATGAACTTTTATCTTTTTAAAGAAAAATAAAGGGAGGCAAATATGGCTATTCGTTATTCAAAAGGTATCTCGGGATTCAGCGTAATCTTTCTGATAATATTGCTGTTGCTTATTGGATATATTGGCTATCAAATATTCAGAATACAGTTTACTTATTCAGCCGCAAAAAATAAGGTTGAAGATGCAGTAAAAATCGGTCCTTTAAAACCCGACGCCGAAATAATCAATGACCTTCTCGCTGAATTCAGAGAAATTAAACTCCAGCTCAATCCTCAATATGATACTATAGTAATTGACCGAACCATACCCGATTCCTTTAGAATCTATGTTGCATACAATGATTCTTCAAATATTTTTGGCTTTTATACTTATTCCCGACATCTCGTCATTGATGTAATAATGCCTGTAAGAGCGGGTTTATAAAATATGTTACAGAAACCGGTGCTATTGTTAAATCAGAATTACGAACCACTCACGGTGTTGAAGTTGCGCCGGGCAATTACCCTACTCATTTTGGGAAAAGTTGATTTGATTGAGAATGATCGAAATAAGGCGGTCCATTCGATCAACTACGAAATTCCTGTTCCGTCGGTCTTAAGATTAAAATATTATGTCCAGATAAAAAGAAAAGATATTCCACTCAATAAAAAGAATATTCTCAAACGGGATAATAATGAATGTCAGTATTGCGGGAAAAAAGGTGGACAGATGACGACCGACCATGTAATTCCCAAGGCGCTGGGTGGTGATGACTCCTGGGAAAATCTTGTGTGTGCCTGCCTTGAATGCAATAATCGCAAAGGCAACAGAACACTCCAGGCCGCCAATATGAAATTACATAGGAAACCCAAAAAACCAAATTATTTTACCTTTGTCCTGCGGGAAATTGGAACCACCGATGACAAATGGCGGCCATATCTATTTCAGTCCTGAGTATTGTCATCATAAGCATTCACAGTCAAGATATTAGTATTGAAGGAAATACATTCTTTTCTACCGAATATCTTTTTAGCCTCTATAAACCAATTAAAAATTATAGTGATATTGAAATCTTCATAAAAAAAATCCTCGACCTTTATTGTAACGCCGGATTTCCGTTTTGCAGTATCAATCCCGAAATTGTTAAATTAGAAAATGCCCGACAGAAGTTAATTCTTTATATAACAGAAGGTGATCGTATAGTCATAAAAGATTATCTCTTTAAAACAGATAAAAAAACTGAAATCGGACCACTAAAAAAGATCACAAGGATAAATAAAGACCAGTATTTTTCCCTGAAAAATCTCCACCGGATAAAAAAAACTATTCTGAAAACAAATACCTTCAACGATGTTACCGAAAAAATTTTAAAGCAGGGCGATAATTATTTTGTTCTGTTAGAAATAAAAGAAAAATCGACGGATTATATCTCTGCTGGTGGCGCCTTTGCGCGGTCTGAAAAATATTTCGTTTTTGAACTATCTTCATTAAATATCTTTGGAACCCTGCGCCAGTTTCGATTTAATTATGAATCAAATATTTCTGACCGAGATAATAAAAATTTATTAAATATTAACTTTACCGAACCAGTTATTTTATCTCCGGTAATATTTAGAGGCGATCTCAAAATCTGGACTTATGACTCCGCAAGACTTGTAGAACTAAATGGGGTCTTCAATACACCATTAAATGATTATCTGAGTATTTTCGTCACAAGCGGTATCGAAATAACAAATTATTTAACTGATGCCGGCAGTTATGGCTATTCAAATACCCTGTTGGGTGCAGGTTTAGAATGGAATTTTAATAAAGAAGACTTGATTTTTTTTAATTCTATTAAGTTTGATTACTTGTTCAGAGATAACGAGAGATTGAGATTCTTTTATGATGGAGAAATAGGTTATGCAAATTTCTTCATTAAACCACATTGGCGCTATGCAAAAACCGAAATTTTTGAATATTTTGATTATTTTAAAATTGGCGGTGCAAAGAGTTTGAGGGGTTACATGGAAGATGAGTTTCTTGTAAAACAGGCGGTATGGTTAAATATTGAATTCAAAAAATTACCCCTATATCCAATTGTTGATGTTGCGTACCTAAATGATAAATACACCTTTGCTTATGGTGCGGGAATTGAGGCAAAGACAAATTTTGTTAACACCTCAATAATTTTTTCAATACCCAGAAATGGAACCTGGGACGATGGGAAACTTCATATATTGTTAGAAAAAAATCTATAAGGAGGAGCCTTGTTTTTATTTATTATCATAAACTCATTCATTCCTTTTGACTCTCCCTTAAATATTGGAATTGATTACCTGCAGGTCCGGGGATTTAACCACATCAAAGTTATGAAACCATTAGCAATTGAAGAAATAATTTGTGAGATTGACACGCTTTTCTTTCTGGAAGAAAAACTCAACGGTATCGACAAAAAAATAATCTCAACATTCGGACCTTTCTTGAAAAAAACAAATGAATTTAATACAACTTTCAATATAAGTGCCGGGAGAAAGGAAATTGATAAACTTTATTCCAACCTTGACCTCCAGTTAGCAGGACGGATTAAAAATAATATTTCGTTTGCCCAGGGCATAAGATTTCATTTTAGTTCAAATCCTGATCACGCCGGTCCCAGACCCTGGAAAGAGATTGTCCAGGCATATTTGAATGAAGGTTATGTAAAACTTAATGATAAAAAAGTCCAATTGACCATAGGTAGAAGAAATTTATTGCTTGGTTTCGGAGATGAACACAGTCTCCTTCTATCACCAGCAAGAGAAGGATATGATGGCTATATCTTAACATACGCAGATAAATATTACATTTTCAATGCAACTTTTTCGATACTCGACCCCCGAAAGATGCGCTTTATTTCGACCCACCGGATCGGATTGAATCTAAATAATATCCAGTTGGGATTTTCCGAAAGCATTCTCTGGTGTGATGGAATAGAACCATTATATCTAAATTTTTTTCTGCCTTATTATCTAAGTCAGTGGGGAATGAACAGGAATGATAATATAATGTGGCTTTTTGATAGCGCAATAAATTTTTCCAATACGATTTTGTTTGGTGAATTTCTCATTGACGATTATCAGTTCAGTGAACCACCACAAGGATATACTGAATATCCACATAAACTTGGATTCCAGGTCGGTATTAAAAAAATTATATTTGAAAAAATATTCTTTAAGTTAAATTATACCTTTGTCGATAAATGGGTATACACCCATTTCATACCGGAAAATACTTATGAAGATGATTCAATCTGTTTGGGTTTCCCACTCGGCAACGATGCAGATAGGCTGTCATTTGTTGTTAAATTTTTTAATAATAAAAAAATATTTCCCAAAATGGAAATTGAATTTGTCCGAAAAGGTGAGGGAAGTATATACTTACCGTATGAAATTGAGCGCGGACCAGCCTATCCTGAATTTCCATCCGGGTTTGTAGAAAAAAGTTTCAGTTTCTTACCGGGAATCGAAATTTACATTAACCCAAGACTCTTTTTTAATATAGAGGCCGGCAAACGCTATGTGAATAATTTCGAACATAATCCTAATTCAAAGAAAAATAAATATATTTGCAATATCTGGCTTTGGTTTATTTTGTATTGATGGATCCGGTAACAAAAAAGTTCATTGATAAACTCGTGATTGTGATATTATGAATTGGTTATTGACGTGAATCATCACATCACAAAGGTATTAAAATAAGAAGATTTAGAACTGCCCGCGGTTGACAACGTTATTTTCTTAAATATAATTATTTATGCTAAAAGAACTATGCGAGATAAGTGGTGTGAGCGGGGATGAAGATCGAGTTAGGTCTTTTATTAAAGAACATATTTATCCATATGTAGATGAGTTAATCGAAGACAATTATGGTAATTTAATCGCCCGCAAAGGGAAACACAACAAAACCAAGATTCTCCTTGCCGCCCATATGGATGAGGTCGGAATGATGATTACCACCATTGAAAAAAATGGACTGTTAAGATTTAAAACTATCGGTTTAAGAAGTCAGACGATTCTTGCGAAAAGGGTAATCGTTGGTGCGAAGAATATACCCGGTGTTATAGGGCACAAACCCATCCATCTCACTCAACGCGGCGAGATGGACAAAATACCCCAAACTAAAGAACTCTTTATTGATATCGGTGCAGGTTCCCGCGAGGAAGTAGAAAAACTAATTCAAATTGGTGATATGGCAACATTTGATACCAAATTCAAAAAAGAGGGTGAAATCATTTATGGTAAGGCATTTGATAATCGAATCGGTTGTTATATTTTGATGGAATTGATTAAAAATACTGATATTCCCGGTTATTATGCCTTTACAGTGCAAGAAGAGGTTGGCCTGCGTGGTGCAAGGATTGTTGCGTTTCGGATAAATCCTGATATAGCGATTGCCGTGGACACGACCGGGTCCGGCGAATTTCCGGAAAAGAAGGATCTGCCGTTGTATCCAAGATTGGGGAACGGACCGACATTGACGATTGCGGATGCAACAATTATGTGTGATAGAAATCTGTTAAAGATATTTGAAAACACAGCAAAGAAATACCGCATTTCCTATCAGTATAAACAACCAATGATCGGTGGTACAGATGCTGGTGTGATGCATATAACAAGAGATGGCATCCCTTCAATTGTCATTTCCACACCTGCACGATACATACATTCACCTATTTCCATGGCATCAATGAACGATATTAAAAACTGCATCAAATTATTATCTTTAACAATGGAAAAAATTTTAAAAGGAGCAAAATGGAGTTAATCAAAAATCTTACTGAAATCTATGGTCCATCGGGGAGGGAAGAAAAAATTCGGTTTTTAATAAAATCGGAAATAAAGAAGTTTTGCAATGATATAAAGACCGACGCCCTGGGTAATTTAATCGCCCATATCCAGGCGAAAAATAAAAAGAATGCAAAAAAATTGATGTTCTGCGCCCATATGGATGAAATAGGATTGATTATAAAACACATTGATAATAAGGGATTTCTTAGATTTGCCAGTGTCGGGGGCATCTTTCCTGAAAAAATTCTGCATCATCGTGTGCTTTTTGAAAATGGCGTAATCGGTGTCATTGGTGTTGAAACAAAACCGGAAACACCGAAGCCACCGGGACTTGATAATTTTTATATTGATATTGGTGCTCGTGATAAAAAAGAAGCCGAAGAAATGATTAAAATCGGTGATATTGCATCATTCTATCAAGAAACCGAAATTGTTAACGACAAAATAATCGCGAAGGCACTCGATGATCGTATCGGCTGTTATTGTTTGATTGAAACAATTAAAAAGACAAAAAATAATAAGCATGACCTGTATTTTGTATTTTCTACACAAGAGGAGGTTGGCCTGCGTGGTGCCAGAACGAGTGCATTTGGAATTAATCCTGATTATGCCATTGCGGTGGATGTAACCGGAACCGGTGATACGCCTGAATCATTCCGAATGGTGGTAGAACTGGGAAAAGGGGTTGCAATAAAGATAATGGACAGTGCATTTATTGCCCATCCTTTTATAAAAGAAAATTTGATTTCATATGCCCGGCGATTAAAAATCCCCTATCAACTTGAAATTCTGGAAAGGGGAACTACGGATGCCGCCGTAATCCAGGTAATTAGAGAAGGCATCCAGAGTGGCGTGCTTTCTATTCCCACGCGGTATATCCATTCACCCAATGAAGTCTGCGATATAAATGATGTAAACGCAACAGTTAGACTATTGATTTCATGTGCAGAACAGGGTTTTGAAAAATAAATGAAAAAAGGATTTTCGATCGTCTTCTCCACAACCGATTCTTCGGTCTCGCACCACATTTTTTTATCAAAAAAACTGTTCTATACGCTGTTGACCATATTAATAATAATCATCGTCTTTCTGGTTGTCGGACTTGTAAAATACGGAACCCTGTCATACAAAATGGTTGAACTTGAGTTATTAAAAAGACGCCTGACGGAAATAGAAAAAGAATTCAGCAAACTTGAAACCATTAAGAAAAAGTTAGAACTCAGCGAGGCAGAAAATCAAAGGATCAAGAATATGTTAGGTATTGATAAAACCCCCTCTGCAGTAACACCGGTGGTAGATAAGACGGAAAGCAAGTACGAAAAAGAGTTGGCCAATGAAGGGTCAGCAGAAAATTTGCCTTCGCTTCTCCCGGTTATCGGACAAATTTCAAGAAAATTTGACGAAATCCACAAGGGCATTGATATTGCGGCTCCTTCCTATTCACCGGTTATTGCCGCGGGCAGTGGTAAAGTTGTTTCGGTTGGTTGGGACACATTATATGGTAATTATATTGTAATTGAACATAGTGTAAATTACAAAACTTTTTATGGGCACCTTAATTCCCTGTTTGTTAAATATGGAGATCAGGTGACCGGTGGAAAAATTATTGGATTACTTGGCTCAACCGGTAAATCAACATCTCCTCATCTCCATTACGAAGTAATCTTTAAAGGACAACCCGTCGACCCCATGGCATATTTGCCGGCAAAGGTTGAAAAAAAAGGAGGTTTATGAAGGCGCTTATAACTGGTATTTCCGGGTTTGCAGGCAGCCACCTTGCCGAATATCTTCTATCATTAAATTTTGAAGTTTTTGGCACCATAAAGTGGCGTTCCCGCCTGGAAAATATCGAGCATATTCTACATAAAATTAAACTTTTTGAATGCGATATTCGGGACTCATCTGCCGTAAAATATGTATTGAGCGAATGCAAACCAGATTACATCTTCCATCTCGCCGCCCAGAGTTATGTGCCATTTTCATGGCGTGCCCCTTCAGAAACCATGACGACAAATGTCATTGGTGAATTAAATATTTTTGAGGGAGTGCGTGAATTAAAGATCGATCCATTTATTCATATTGCAGGCTCAAGTGAAGAATATGGATTGGTCTATCCCAATGAAGTTCCGATAAAAGAAACAAATCCGTTTCGACCGTTGAGCCCATATGCGGTGAGCAAAATCGCCCAGGATATGCTCGGCTATCAATATTTTAAAAGTTATGGATTAAAGATCGTGCGCACACGGGCATTTAATCATACGGGACCACGCCGGGGCGAAGTATTTGTCAGTTCCAACTTTGCCCGTCAGGTTATTGAAATCGAAAAGAAAAAAAGAGAGCCAGTTATTTATGTTGGTAATCTTGAGGCAGTAAGGGATTTTCTTGATGTACGCGATGTCGTTCGTGGTTATTATCTTTCTTTGAAAAAAGGGACGCCGGGTGAGGTTTATAATATCGCATCCGGTGTCGGGATAAAAATAAAGGAACTGCTTAATAAATTAATAGAAATGGCACATCTCAATTTGAAAATCGTTCAGGAACCATGCCGTATGCGGCCTTCTGATGTAGAATTATTGATCGGTTCAAATGAAAAATTAAAAAATGCTACCGGCTGGCAACCCGAGATACCATTTGATAAAACATTGCAGGATTTACTTAATTACTGGCGTTCAAAAATTTCATGAATAGAATTCTCATAACCGGTGCCGAAGGATTTGTTGGCTCCCATCTCGTCAAGGCCCTAAAAGAAACTCTTGATATGGTCATCCCCGCCTGCTATCCACCTTTAAGACCAAAGCATGGCAAATATATAGATTTAGATATAATTAATCATGATATGGTGCGTGAAGTTCTCAAATCCCACAATCCTGACATAATATTCCATCTTGCAGCAGTGAGCTCGGTGGCAAAATCCTTTATCGACCGTCCATTTACATATAAAACAAACATAATTGGAACCGTGAACCTTCTTGAATCCGCTCTGCTGCTAAATAAAAAAATAAAATTTATTTTCATATCAACCTGTGAGGTCTATGGAGGTGGTGAAGGTCTAAAAGAAGATGCACCCATTGTGCTAAAAAATCCTTATGCGGTGAGCAAATACGCCTGCGAATTGATATGCAAAGAATATGCTAATAATAACATTGATTTTATGATATTGAGGCCTTTCAATCATACCGGACCAGGGCAATCCGATGATTTTGTCCTACCTTCTATTGCCCGACAGATTGCGGAAATAGAACGGGGTAAAAAGGCGCCTTTGATTGAAGTTGGAAATGTCGAGATCAAAAGAGAGTTTATGAATGTGAATGATGTGGTTGCGGCGTATAAAATTGCTATCGAAAAATTTGTGCCCGGAGAAATTTGTAATATATCATCAAATCAATCACACGCTCTCAAGGAGGCAATAGATTTATTCAAAAAATTTGCAAAGATTGATTTTGAAGTAAAAATTGATCCTTCGCGACTGCGCAAAACCGATATCGCCATACTATCGGGTAACGGTGAAAAATTTTCCCGATTGACGGGTTGGGTACCTAAGATCCCATTTGAAAAAACGATTGAAGATTTATTGAATTACTGGCGGGCAAAAATCCATAATTCTTAACTTTTCAATAATATGAACATTCTCATCATTAACTGGCAGGACTGGAAAAATCCTTATGCTGGCGGTGCCGAAGTCTATCTCTACGAAATATTCTCCCGTCTGATTAAAAAGGGGCACAAAGTTTTTTTACTCTGCAGCCGGGGACCCGGACAGAAAAGATATGAAATAATGGATGGGTTTGAAATTATTCGTATTGGGAGAAGATTTAATTTTAACTTTTTTGTTCCGTTTGCCTTACGTGCAATTTTAAGAAATAAAAAGATTGATATCATAATTGATGACCAGAATAAAATTCCATTTTACTCCCCGGTTTTTACCAAAAAGAAAAACTTGATAATGATAATGCACTTATTCAGAAAAACGATATATCGAGAAACAAACTTTCTTTTTGCAAGTTATGTTTACTTAACGGAAAGTTTGATTCCTGCATTTTATCGCCGTTCCCATTTCATTGCCATATCTCAAAGCACTGCCGATGATTTGAAGAAAATGGGTGTCAAACAGAATATCTCGGTTGTCTATAGCGGAATACCTGTATTTGAAAAAAATTATACTATTCAAAGAGATAAAAATCTTGTCCTCTATGTCGGTAGAATAAAAAGATATAAATCTATTGACCACCTTTTGCGGGCAGTAAATTTAATAAAGTATGAACTCCCCGTAAAACTGGCAATTGTTGGTGATGGCGATGCATTAGAGCAATTAAAAAACCTCGCCGACATATTGAAATTGGGAGTTGATTTCAAGGGTTTTGTTAGCGAAAAAGAAAAGTATGACATCTATCGGCAGGCACGAGTTGTTGTTCAACCATCAATAAAAGAAGGCTGGGGACTGACCGCAATTGAAGCCCAGGCTTGCGGGACGCCGGTAATCTGTGCCAATTCGCCGGGGCTTAAGGAGACATTGATTACTGGAAAGACCGGCTATCTTTATGAATATGGCGATATAAAAGAACTTGCTGAGAAAATTAAAGAAATACTTACCAATGATACAAAGTGGCAAATGTTTTCCAATGCCGCAACTGAGTGGGCAAAAAATTTTTCCTGGGACCATTCGGCTGAAGTAATGGAGAAAATCTTGATGGATGTTTATCATGAAAAGAATTTTTAGATTGGAATCTTTATTCTGTTTTTGGCCACTTTATATTATTTTCGTTCATTCAAAAATTCTTTTTGCCTCCAGTGATTTCTACACGGCGCTAAAAAATTATGAAAATGAGAACTATCGGCTTGCCCAGGTTTTTTTTGAAAATTTTGTCAATGAAAACCCTCGGGATACATTAATCCCTGATGCTATTTATTATTTAATTAAAATCTATGATAAAAAAGATGATTTCAGTAAGTTTTTTATCTCTTGTAACACCTATTTCGATTCATTCAAATTTCACCAGAAAAGAGAAGAGATTTTTAATCTTTTCATCCAGAAACTTATAGAGCGAAAAACATACCATCTTGCATTTGATTATATAAAAAAATACGATTATCTAAAAGTCGATAGTATCGTCTTGAACGATATTATTTTAAACCTCAGCACACAAGGCGTAGATTCTGATGAATTCCTACAACTATCACCCCACAATGACTCGCTAAAGATTTTAAAAGCCTTAAGGCTGAACGACCTTTACGAAAGGATCAAAATTTTCAAAGGTATTAAAGGCATTAAAGGAAAGTTATATCTCATCGATAGTTACCTTTCACTGGGCGATACAATAAGTGGTTATGTTGAATACAAAAATGTAAAGATTGAAGAAATTCCCGATGATTATTTGTATCTCTGGGCAAGATTCAGCCTTGATTTCGATCTAAAAGACTTTTTAAAAATTATTG
>CBFGJP010000003.1:0-63129 GCA_965649105.1 Caldifarciminota bacterium | reverse complement strand
TGTTTCCGCCTGCAGAGTCATTGACTGTATAATTAATAAGGTTGATCCAGGGTGAATGCTGGTGCAGTGGGGGTTTTGTAGTAATGAGCAGTGCCCGGCCATTTTGAATGATTGCTGCATTTGGGGCATAGTTGTTGTTATAGACATACTGGAGACCACGGGTTTCAGTTTCATCCTCAATGCCAACAGTGCAACTATTAGGATTTTGCACTGTGTTATAGATAAACAAAATTTCACCGTCTCCAGTGGGGGTTGGATAATAAGAAGGTTCGAGTAAAACTATCTGAAAAGTTTCAAACAATGGTATGATACCATAGTGTTTGCAGTCTTTGAATTCAATTATGAAACGATGATTGAGTGTATCATAATACCAAAAAACATCACCATTACCATCAGGCGAAGGTCTCAGATCAAAATCATCCCAGAATGGTGCAATGAGCCTCTTGGGACCGGATTGTGATGGTATTGAAGAGTTGTCGCCAAAAGGGTAGGTGGATGATAGTAATTCTACAAATCCATTTGAACAGATGCCGATTGAATTATATTCTACGCCATAAAATTTGACATTGAAGGGTAGGGGATAGGTAACCGTATCATCGTCACTATCTGAAATCTCAGGTGTTATTATACCCGGTCCACCTGCAGAAGGCGAAATTTCAAACCAATCATATACAGGCGCATTACCAGTGAGGGTATCGGTATCATCATAAATGTA
Source organism: Caldifarciminota bacterium (assembly GCA_965649105.1). Classification (GTDB taxonomy): domain Bacteria; phylum Hydrothermota; class Tepidihabitantia; order SM23-42; family JAOAFX01; genus JAOAFX01. The sequence continues at coordinate 62,414 of CBFGJP010000003.1, read as the reverse complement.
ATATCCGTATGGGTCTGGACCTGTGCCATTTCCACCAGGGACTGTGCCTGTGGTCATAAGTGAAAAATTAGCACTCCAGATACTATCGTTGGAATCATACATTATTAATTCAAAAGGTATAAAATGTTGATAATTCTTCGGAGAAATTGTGAATACAAATGCATTTAAACCCGGTAATTCCTGATTTGGCTCAATATTACCATAATAAGAGATGCTATCTGATATAATTACCATTGTATCAGTTGTTCTTAACACTGCTTTTACATTCTGTGCGGTCACTAAGCCTATATTCTTGATTTTTGCCCGCAGCAAAATTGTCTCCCCGGGGTCCAAACTATTATTGTGATTACCAAGCGAATCTGACACTGAATTTCCAGTATAAGTGAGATAAACATTGTTATGGATTATTGATGCGGTTCCTTCAAAGGGATAGAGGTTTCTACCGGTGACTGTGATATTCATTGTGCCAGTATCAGGCGGTGTGAGGATGAAATTAATAACACCGGATGAATTTGTCCATCCTGTTTGGTATATCAAGGTATCAAAAATTATGCAGACATATGCAGACTCAACAGGAACACCTTGATGCTGGATATTTATCTGGAGGGTTTCGGTGACACAGGCATTGAGAATGGAATCGTAAGATACTGTCAGGATTTTTGGTGTTGCTGTCCATATTGTCATTGCCGGGTCCCCAATTGTAGTAAAGCCTCGGTATTCATTCGTTGAACCATAGGTATTATAAACCCTTATTCTGCCATCTTCACAGGCCTGGCCAAAGGTCCTTCTTTTGTATAAAAATACTCCATCAAAGAAGCCGCGGGTGACTGCACTCCTCAAATATGCACCGTTGGTAATACTCGTCGTTGTAGCAAAATAACCAGCCGCACCACGCATGGTAGTTGGTGAACCGGTTAAAAACCACCGTTCCGCAGTGGTAGGTGTAGAACCAGTTCCAAGGGTGCCACAGGTTGCTGAAACCACAATGGGCAATTTGTTCCCATTGCTTAGTCCATCAGGATTGACGGCAAAGGGATTGTACCAGTTATTCGTCGCACTACCGCGATAGACAACAAAACCCCTTCCTTCATTAGTCGCATTTACTACTGATGTCGCATTCGCACCACGACTCGCAAAGAATGTATCAACCTTGATATATTCATTATTTACCATATGGCCCGCAACATACTCAGCATCAAGCCGATAGGTAATTGAATCATCATCCTGAATATCCCGGACAATCAAACAACCTTTCTTAAACCACAAGGAGTCTGAGACATCAGGATATCGTTCGTACCTTAACATCTTGGCAACGACAGTCTGTGCTTCGGTTAAATTGTGGACATTCAGTCTTCCAGATAGGATTTCATTATAGATATCTCCATCCATATTTGTATAATTATTATCACCATAGGGTGAAGTGCTTAAAGACCAGGGGATATAATTTGGTGCACCGACAAATAAGATAAACTCCGGTTTTATCTGCCAGTTGTTATAGGCATTCACGATATAGTTTCTGATTGAAGTTGCGTTCTGGGCAAGTTCAGAAGGGACCCTGACAATCTTTGTGCGCAAGCCCATCTTATGCTTCCACCGGGCATAGGGAAGGATTGCATCATAAAATGCATCATTTGTGATTATCAAATATCTTGCCCCAATCTCCCGGGCAATACCGGATGAAATTAAAATTAAAAAGAACACCAAAAATTTTCTCGTAATAATCTCCTTTTTATAATAAATTATAATCCAACTTAGACTTAAGTCAAGGGGGAAAAACCTTTCGCGGCTTGGAAGCCGCTCCTACAGAATCGTCTGTCGTTATACAGTTTCGCTGCCCGTATCGTCCATCGTTTATTGACCTATAGGTTTCAATTTCCCACATCCATCTTCCCACTTCTAAATTCCAAACCCATTTCTTCACCCAACTTCTAACCTCCAACCTCCATACCCACTTCCTCACCCAACTTCCATCATCTCAAAAGTATCACCTTCTCAATCTGCCTGAAGTCTCCTGCCTCTAATCTGATAAAATAGACACCTGCAGGAAGCATGCGACCCGAATCATCTGAGCCATCCCAGACGACCTGGTTAAATGGTTGAATGGTTAAGTGGTTAAATGATTTGACCAACCTTCCTGAAACATCATAGATCCTCAATAGAATTGCGGATTTCGGATTTCGGATTTCGGATTTGATGAAGAGGTGATTCCGGAATGGATTGGGATAGACCTCTAATTTGGGACTGCGGATTGCGGATTGCGAAATTGTCTTTTCCTCAATCTTGAAATCGGAATGAATCCTCAATGTCAGGTAAGCACTGGTATTATAATTTCCATTATTACCAGAAAAGTGAGATACAAGTCCAACCAGGGTATCAAGTGGATTATCAGAGATTTGGAGAATATAGGGATTGGAACTATTGTCAGAATTTTGTCCAATGTCAATATCACCAAAATCAGCAATGGAATCTACCAAAGAAAGACTCGTTGAACTGGTTGTTAGAATGCCGCTTAGATTTGTTACGATTGTATCCCCATTATTCTGGATATAGATTGTCAATTCAATCGTTTCATTTGGTTCAGGGATACCATTATTGTTACCACCGGCAGAGTCATTTACTACATAGTTTGTCATAACAATCCATGGTGAGTGGTGGCTTATTGGAGGTTTTGTGGTAATGAGCAGTGCCCGGCCATTTTGAATCGGCATTGCATCAGGGGCATAGTTACCATTATACAGATATTGAAGACCACGGGTCTCGGTTTCATCCTCTATACCCACGGTATTTTCGCCAGGATTCGACACGGTGTTATATAGAAATAGTATTTCGCCGTCTCCGGTTGGCGTTGGATAATACTGAGGGTCAAGGAGAATTACCTGGAAGGTTTCAAGTGTTGATGTATTGCCATAGTGGGCACAATCTTTGTATTCTACAATCCATCTATGATTTGTAGTATCATTGTAATAATATACATCTCCATTACCGGTCGGCGCAGGTCTCAAATCAAGGTCATCCCAGAATGGTGCCAGCATTCTCTTTGGTCCGCCGACGGATGGGATTGCTGTATTACTGCCAAAACGGTGCGTTGATGTACTCAGTTCTAAAAATCCATTTGAGCATAAGCCAATGGTGTTGTAATCTATCCCGTAGAACGAAAAAACAAAAGGCAAAGCATAAGTTACTGTATCTGCATCTTCATCAGTGATCTCACTCACTATCACCCCAGGACCGGGCGGTGCAATTTCAAACCATTCATACACAGGTGCGTTTCCAGTTAGTGTATCTGTATCATCATAAGTATAATAGCCATAAGGGTCAGGACCGACAGCACCATTCTCTTTTACTAATGGTACTGAGAAATCATAGATAAATGTATCTCCTTGTGAGTCGGTTAAAATAACTTCGAAAGGAATGGAGTGGGAACAAGCATACGGAGAAACTGAAAAGACAAAAGGATTCAATCCATTTTGCTCAATCATTGGGAATAATTCTCCATAAAAAGAAATACTATCACTAATTTGAATTGTCGTATCAGCGGTTTTTAAAAGTGCTATAACATTATGGGCAGGAGAATAGCCGATATTCTTAATCTTTGTCCATAAAAGTATTGTCTCGTTCTCATTGATTGTATCATTTGCATTACCCAGCGAATCGTTAAACGAATACGATACATAATCAAGATGGACATTTCCTGTTATCACCTGAATGGCGCCTTCGTAAGGATAAAGGTTTCTGCCCGTAACGGTGACATTCATTGTTCCGGGTAGTAATGGTTGAACGACAAAACTAATTTCACCATTTGAATTAGTATAACCAGTTTGGTATATTACGGTGTCAAGTGTAATACAGACCAGAGCAGATTCAACCGGTATACTTTGATGCTGGACAGTTACATTTACTGTATCTTCTGCTCCCACATAAAGAATAGAATCATGTGCTACGTTGATAGATAACGGTTTAGCAGTCCAGATTAACATTGCCGGGTCACCAATGGTTGTAAAACCCCGATACTCTTCTTGATCACCGTACATTTGATATACCCTTTTTCTACCATTTTCACATGCCTCACCAAATCTATTCTTTCGTTCAGTGAAGAGTCCGTCAAAGAATCCTTTGCATACTGCACTCCTCAGGTATGCCTCGTGTGTGACAATCGTTGTCGTTGCAAAATACCCTGCACCGCCACGTGGTTGCGTAGGTGTTCCAGTGAGTAACCATTTTTCTGCGGTCGCTGGTGATGAACCGGTACCTATTGTCTGACAGGTGATTGAGAGGACAATGGGTAATTTTGTGTCATTCTGGGTTGCATCCGGATTAACATCAAACGGGCTCCACCAGTTTCCTACACCTTGACCCCTGTATAATACAAATCCCCTGCCTTGATTGACTCTATTGATGACATCGCTTGAATTGTTTCCCTGGACACGCGAAAGCGTATCTATAACATTAAATTCATTTTCAGACATCAATCGCTTTGCATATCTGATATCGCTCCAGTAAATAGAATCGCTGTACTGCTCGTAGTCTTCACGCACAATCAAACACGCATTTATAAACCATTCCGTGCTTGTTGTATCGGGATACCTTTCATACAGGAGTAATTTGCTTATCACTGTTTGTGCTTCAGTTGTATTATGGACTGTCAACCTTCCGGATAGGATTTCATTATAAATATCGCCTTCAATATTCGTATAATTGTTATCACTGTATGGTGAAGTCATAGACCAGGGTATGTAGTTCGGAGCGCCGACGAATAAGATAAATTCTGGTTTTATCTGCCAGTTGTTATAGGCATTCACGATATAGTTTCTTATTGAAGTTGCGTTCTGGGCAAGTTCTGAAGGGACCCGGACAATCTTTGTTTTATATCCCATCTTATGCTTCCACCGGGCATAAGGCAGGATTGCATCATAAAAATTGTCATGGGTAATTATTAAATATTTTGCACCGATTTCTTGGGAAAACCCAAGTAATATAAAGATAGTTATTGTCAAGGAAATTGCTTTCTTCATTTTTCTCCTAATCTACAAGGACTGCTTTTTTCATTGCTGTATAATCGCTGCATTCAAATTGTATTAAATAAACACCTGCTGGCAGTCTGCGACCAACATCGTCAGAACCATCCCAGACAATCCTTGATGCCTGATTCATGATGCACGATTCAAGATTGAACGATTTAACAACTCGGCCTGAAACATCATAGATCCTAAATAGAATTTCGGATTTCGGATTTCGGATTTCGGATTTGATGAAGAGGTGGTTCCGGAATGGATTGGGATAGAGTTCTAATTTCGGATTTTGGATTGCGGATTGCAAAATTTTAGATTCTTCAATTCCTTGTATCACGCCTGTATTCCAGTTCTGACCGCCATTAGTGGTATATAAGATTATTCCATATCCACAGGCAACGCCGTGTTGTGGATCAGAGAAATCTACATCAAACAAGGTTGTGGTCGCAGGATTTGTCTGGAATGTCCAGGTATTTCCGCCATCAGTTGTGTGTATTATTGTTCCAAATCTACCAACTGCCCAGCCATTCAGGCTATCCACAAAATCAAGGGCGCGGAGATAATATGAATTTGCTGGAGCGGAGACAGAAATCCAGGATAGACCACCATTAGTTGTTTTCCATATTATTGGAGAGTAATCCTGCTCATTACCACCTATGACAATCCCTCCAAGGTGATTAAAAAAATGAATATCAAAAAAATCTTCATATACCGGACTGAAATATAAGGAATCCCAGGCAAAGCCGCCATCAGTTGTATGGATAATCTTTCCCTGGGCAATATCAAGAGTATCAGGCCAGCCTGCCACTACCCAGCCTTCGTATGCATTAATAAAAGAAAGGCCATAAAACTCTCCCTGGGCATAAGGTGTGAATATCTGTTCCCAGTATGCACCGCCATCTGTAGTCCTGCCCACCACCCCATCACCGCAAACAGTCCAGCCCAATGTATCATCAATAAATTCAATGCGTGTAGCATACTTTGCCAGTCCCTGAACCTGGTGGGTCCAGGTCTGTCCACCATTACTTGTGTGTGTGATTTCTCCAAGGATGCCACAGGTCCAAGCCTTGAGATTATTTCTGCAGGTGATATCAAAAAACCTCCTTGTAGCCGCAGGATTGGCTTGTTCAAACCAGTATGCACCACCATTGGTTGTTTTTAAAACAATGATGGAATCAATGGTTACAACCCAGCCGGTCTGATTATCCGGTGCCAGACAGCACCCATGAAAGTTCTGGTAGGCATAGAGTCCAGTTATTAGGAGAGACAAGAATAAAAAATATTTTATTTTCATATACCCCCTTTTGTTTGTTTCTTACGAAATTTACGGTGTTTCAATATCATCTCAGCAAGATTACCTTTTGAATCTTGCTTATATCAATATTTGTGCGATGAATCACACTGCTAAAATTGTTCCTGTATTTTAATTCAATAAAATAAATACCTGCAGGGACCCTGCGACCCGAATCATCACAACCATCCCAGACAAGAGTATTCAGTACGCAGTAGTCAGTAGTCAATGGAAAAGACCTTACCAAGCGACCTGTCGCATCATAGATCTTCAAAGTAGCTGACGAAGAATAATCTGAAATCTGGTATCCGGCATCCGGCATCTGGCATCTGGCATCTGGTATCTGGCATCTGATTTCCGTCTTTTCTCTGAAGGGATTGGGATAGATATCTAATCCCAGACTTTGGGTTGCGGATTGCGAATTTGCCGTTTCTTTTATCCCGGGAAATGGGTCAGGCGGGTCAGTTGTAAATTTAATTGCCCGATAATTTTCGATGACTGCTGCTGAAGACGGATATTGATTCGCATAGGAATATTCAATACCCTTTGTGTGATGATAATTCCGAATTCCTATAGTTGCATAATTATGCCAGTGGTCGTCATTATTTATCTTTTTATACTGGAATAAAATTTCACCGTCACCAGTCTGGGTTGAATAATAAATCGGGTCGTATAGAATTATTTCAAATGTCTGCAATTCTGCTGGTGTTGGTGCAGTGGGATTGTGGAGGTGTTGAATCCTTGACCATTCAATTATGAATCTGTGATTTGACACATCATAATAATAGCAGATATTGCCACTGGAATCCGTTGCGTTCGGGTCAAGATCGTCCCAGAAAGGTGAGATAAGCAAGGGAGGACCACCTGCACCAAAGATATGCCAGTTATACATATCAGCAATCCAGGTTGAGTCCATGGCGATGTAGCCATTGGAACAAATACTGATTCTATTGTAATTATTACCGTAATATTTAAAAGTAAATGGGATGGTAATTGTTTTTGTTTCATCATTTGATAAGCTTATGATTGTCCCGGGTCCACCAAGGTCAGGGTCAATTTCAACCCAGTTATATACTGGTGCTTCAGGGTAACTCGTGTCAGTATTATCATAGGCGTAATAACCATAGCCGTCTGGTCCGGTTGGCGCATTAGGTCCAACAACACCAATTACAATCGAAAATCCAATGGTGTCTCTTATCCAATTGTTTTCAGATAAAATGGCTAAAAATTTTATTTCATGACCCGGTGCAAGTTGAGACGAGGCACTCACCCGGAATACATCACCTGAATTTGTCGTTGAATCACCAACCGGGATATTGCCAAATGAACCAAGGGAATCAATTACTGAAACCCCGGGATTGAGCGATTTTAATAGACCAGTTATGTTTGTGCCTGCAAGCCCACCAATATTTTTTATTGAAATCGCCAAATCCGCGGTCTCACCCGGTTCAAGAATACCATTACCGCTATCAATGACTTGATGCCTCTGATAATCAAATTCTGCTGCCTTTGTAACGAGCCAGAGCACAGAGTTCCAGTTTCCCTGGGATGAGTTGATTGTCAGATTGAATTTAATTGTGTGGTTATTTTTTATACCATGGGAGACACTGAAGATAAAGGGTGAGGAACTGGCAGTTGCACCAGGGATAATCGTTCCATAATTTTTAATGGAATCAGTGATAGTAATCAATGGGTCGTTTGTAGAGAGTCTTGCTGAAACATTTGTGGCGGTCGTTGAATTTCCAAAATTCTTTAAGGTTATTGATAGATTAATTGTCTCACCAGGGTTTATCTCACCATTATTATTACCACCAGGGTCAGAGATTGTATGGCTGTGGTATCCAACATAGACCCCGGAGTTATTTACAAGTGCATAACCATAATATGGTCTGAAGTTGTGTTTTGTGACCGTAACGAATAGTGTATCGGGTGTGCTTGTAGTAATCTGAAAATTCGCAAGACCGCTTGCATCCGTGAATCCTACTTCTTTTGTTTCATTTTTCTTATAGAGACTAACCATCGCACCTTTTATGGGTTGAGAAGAAGAATTTAAGACCTGGACCGAAAAAGAATTCGTCCCGACCGGTATTATTGCCTGGTGATTGACTGTAAGGTTCTTTGGTACATCGGTCCAGACTTCAAGGGATGGGTCGCCGAGTAGATTATAGGCGTTGAAATAGAATTCGCTTCCTGAATCAGGTGAGACCTCAAGGGGAAAATTGAGATAAACTTCCATCTTGCCGCGATAGGTCATAGGTCCAATATTAAAGATGCTATCCTGTAAAAGCCCCCAATAGATTCCAAAATCAAGGCAGTTATTCCATCGTGAATGGGTGGTTGGGGGAGAGGCACCGAAGAATGCAATCGCACCCTTTGGTGTTGAAGGATTTCCTGCCCTTAACCAGGACTCACCAAAGCAGGGTTCAGCATTAAAATTGCCGGTTAAACAGACGATGCTGGTAACGACCGGTAATTTCCAGCCATTGGATAAACCAATTACATCTGTATTATAAAAACTCGGTCTATCCCATCCTGACCAGGAGGCAATGCCACCACGATAATTGACAAATGTTACGCCCTGGTTAACTGAATTTGTAATTGCAGTAGCACCATTTGCAGTAGGTGGATAGAAGACTGTATCCACCTGATAATAACCATAATCTAAAAATTTCTCACGCACCCAGCGTTTTGTGGGAATGGGTGTTGTCATTTGATTGTCAGGATAATTACCCGCAACCATCAGTGTTCTTTTGAACCAGAGGGTATCTGTAGTATATGGATTCTTTTCGTAATTGATGATCTTTGCAATCACTGTATTCAGTTCGTTTGCATTAGCAACAGATAATCTGCCAATCAGTAAATCGGAGAGAAAATCGTTTCCCACAATTGTAGTATATGGATGATCAGTGGGATTTGAGGAGATTGTAAAACAAGGCAGACTATCTTTATCACCTATGAGAATCACATATTCAGGGGCTGGGTTCCAGTTGTAATACGCATTTGTTATATAGTTTTTTATCGCCGTTGCTGAAGTTCCTGTTTCAGACAATCGGGCAACCGTTACCTTCCAGCCCTTTTTCTCTTTCCAATCCGCAAGTGGCAAGACTGCGTTATAAAATGAATTGGGCGTGATAATCAAAAGTCCCTGTGGCTCTATCTCAGGCTTATATTCGTAATTCAAAATAAGATTTTTGAATACCTGCGCAAGGCTATTGGGAATTTTGATTTCCTGGTATTTAGAAAAATTAAGATTCAAATTGAGTTTTTTAATACTGATGACCGGATTAATAATTATTGGATAAAGATTGTAATCTTTTAATTTGACTGGTGCACCAACTACAACCGGGTTATATGATGAATTAAAATTTTTTCCGACATAATATTCGCAGTTTGGCGGCTGGGGAGATATGATAAATCCGATATTAACGGGCTCAATTATTTGCTCAGAAAAAGAAAGATTCAACTGGATAGCATTTTCAGTTCTGTTAATAACTTGAATATCAAGACCGGTTAATGCTGATATGAGAAGAAAGGATAGAGTAATCATTGATTTTCCTCTTTTATTATAACTAATCCAAGGTCTCTGTCAATAAGGTATATCAGCCCATTCTTTACAAAGACATTATAGGCATAGGGCGTTTTTAATTCTGCATAGATTTCTAAATTATCAGGGTTTGATACATCAATTACCTTTAATCCGCTGCTGCCATCGGCGACATAGGCAAGGACATTCTCAACAAATATACCCTGGGCATATCCTGGTGTATCATAACTGCTGAGTAATTCTGGTCTGGATGGATTTGATACATCAATCAGGACCAGACCATCATAGCCGTCAGCAATATAGGCAATGTTATCTAATACAAAGATATCCCTCGCATTTGAAGGGGTATCCATTTCACCGATCTTTGCGGTACTATCAGGATTATTTAAATTATAGATTATCAATCCCATCTGTTCGCAGGCTAAATATGCCAGTGAGTCAATGACAAAGAGGCTGTGGACATTGCCGGGTGTGGCAAATCTTCGGGCATAATTTGGATATTGGGGCCAGGAGACATCTTCAACGATGAACCAGTATCTTGCCGCGATATAAACATATTTTGTATCATTGGGGGGCGCAAACACATTATATCCATAAAACCAGTTGTCCTGTCCGACAAAAGTTGGATTTGAAGGCTCAGAGACATTTACAATCAGCATTCCTCCATTATTCGGTGGTCCGGCAGCAAGAGCCAGGTAAACAAAACTATCGCGGACTGCTACACCCTGAATATTTGTCTGATGAATATAATGACCGACAACATAAACTGAATCGGGGTTTGCTATATCCACTATCTGTAATCCACCCTGGTCATTGGCGATATAAGCATAATCTCCTTCAATATCAATATTAATTGCATAACCGGGGAGTTTACATTGACTAACAATCACCAGATTATGGGTTTCACCCTGGGGATGGTGGCAGGATAAGATTAAAATTATCGGCAGTAAAAGAATTATTATTTTTTTCATAGGCTCTCCATATTATTTCTGCAAGGCTGAAGCCTTGGATTTAAATTTAATATAAAAATTCCAATCCAAAGCCCGCACTCCATTTATTATAATTTTTATATTGACTGATCTCGTCATAGACCTCAGAATGTGAGTTGCGAAATTCATAGGCGTAATCAAAAGAGAGATAGAGATTGGTGAAGATTGGAAATTTGTAGTCAGTTCGGAATATTTGGATAACGTCAAGCCTGCCGCTGTGTGGTGTATCAAGAATGGGCGAGAACTCGGTCGTAAAAATTCGGTACTTCAATTGATATTCAAAACCGAGTTTTGATAATTTGGGAAAATTCATTTTTATAACCGGCTGTAGTCCAATTCGGTGCTGGACATAAGAGATATCCGGCACCGGACCCTTGGCAGTAGAAGATTTAAATTCGTAGTTAAATTTTAGGTCAAGAGTCCCAGATGGTGAAAATTCAAAAAATGGTCCGCCTCTCGTTGCTCTGGAATCATAGACATCAAAATTTTTAATATAGTCATCAATCTCATAACCAACGACCAAACCAAAATCTAATTTACTTAACTTCAGATTTGTTTTAAAGGTTAATAAATGCTCGGTAAATTCACAACCGATATAATCGATTCCCATCGGGTCAGGGTAATAACGAATTAAATATCCGGGCATAATTAAATAGCCAAGTTTGATTGCAATTTTTCCGAAAGACTGGCGTATTCCGGTTGAAATTATGGAATAATTCTTTTGCTGATTTATAAAATAATTATAACCTGTGAAGTTAAGATTGATGGTTGTAGTACGCCGACCAATGAATTTATTTCGAATCAATATATCCATTCCATAAGTTGTATATAAGTCATCATAGGTTTCAAATGGAAAATGCTCGGGGTTTAATCCACTTATGAATTCCTCAAGATATTGCTTTGAATATTCAAAAATATTATCATCATAAACAAAATTAAGATTGGTGTTGATTGAATAATCAAACGCAGTAAACAAAAAGAGAATGAAGTTCATTTTGATTCAATCAGAAATCTCAACCCGCATTCAGCCCAATTTTCAATATAAAATTCATAGCGATGGAGCCCCTTACGGACATTGAGAAAAAAGGTGTGGGGGTTTGACGGCAATGTGCCGGGGCGGTTATTATAATGAACCGTCTCTGATGGGTAGGTACGGTAACTAACAGTTTTGATTGTTTTATCTTTTTCTTTCACACTGATGGAATATATTTGTTCACCCTTGATATCTGCATTTAAATTCAAACGAGTGATTATTTTCAATTTCTTCGGTCCTGTGATCTCTAATATAACCGGTTTTTGCTGAGTGGCCTCAAAGTAATTAATTATTTTTTCGTTTTCAACCAATTCAAGTTTTGCATTATAAGATAATGGTGTGATATCCTGCCACTTACCCGGTGATTCGTTTGTGAATCTAAGAAAGATTGTGTCCCTTGGTGCACGCCAGTGAATAAAGCGGTAGGAATGGTTTCCTTCCGGGACATTTATATAAAAAGAACGCCATTTGCTCAATCTAATATTGTCAATCCGGGAGACCTTTGAATACTCACTTTCGAGGGTGATAAATCTTTCTTTTATGTCGTCTTCCTGAAGAATTATTTTGTATAATTTCGTACCTTTTTTCTCTCCAGACCAGGGAATCCTTGTATATACCCGTAACCAGGTTGGACCAGAGACTTTTATCTCCACGGGTTGTTTTTTGGTTAAAACATAATAAGATTCTTCTTTTAAGGTCTGGATTTTTATTTTGACTTCATCCCCGGGCGAGATATTTACAACCTGATTAAATATAAAAAATAAAATAATATTTATCATTTTTATGCCTCCTGAGATAATAATCAATATCAATCCTCAAGATTATAAAAATTATCACGCTGAGAATGATAAAAAAGATTGAGGAGAGAAAGACTGAATACCGGTTTTCATAGTATAATTTTCCTTCCCCGATTTCTGGAACAGGTATCGGTGCAATGGGAAGTTCGTAGCGTCGTGCGAGGTGATTGATATTATTGATATTTATAACCTTTACACCATTTCTTAAAAACCTGCCAGCAATTCCTTGATGGAAGGAATATTCCAATGGGGCTAAGATTCCGGTAGGCAGTTCGTATCCGGCAAGTGCTGTTGCACCACCTCCGATATTAATAAAACAAGCAATCTTTTTTCCACCCGCAATTTCGTAATACAAACTAAATCTTTTTTCTATCGCCTCTTCGAGATCTTTTGATTTTAATTCGGGGATATTATTTCGGCTTATTGCTGTTTCAAGCATTTTTCTACCTTCAGGACTCAGTCCCCGTCCAATATCATCAATGCCACCCAGAGAAGCAGCAGCCGAACGAAATCGCAGAAGACCATTTTGAAATAGAATGTTTTCCATATCAAGATAGGTAAACTCAGGAATGTTTGCACCCCACATAGAGGAACTCACAGAGGTGATGATAATCGGTTTTAGATTTAGAGTCTGAATTGCTGAAAGGACAGCAAGATTCAATGCCGGGAAAGAACCGCTAAAAGAAACCGCGACAAAATCCCCGGCATTCAACCGGCATTTTTTGAATAATTCAACAATTACCGCTGCAATGTTGGGATTCGTTGTTGTCAGTTTTGCATTTAGATCCCCAGGTTCACTGGTAATTGGTGAATGTTCTAATCCAATCAGGCCGGTCTGATTTGGGTCATTGATTGGGTCTATCATCAAACCTTTTTTTATTTTTTCCTGTTTAATTTTTTCAAAAAAAGTTTTTGTCAAACGGGCACTCTCTATTTTTTCATAATAATATGGTGCGTAATATTTTGTCTTATAATGGAGCGTTAAAAATATAAATATTAAAGAAATAAATGTGACAAAAACAAGGATATAATTGGGCAATTTCCCGCTTCTTAATTTTATGGGAATATTGCACCTCCAGTCAGTATTATCAGTATTAACCTTACAATCACCGCCGCAATTAACATTGTGCTGATTGTTTCGATAATACCCTGCCTTTGCATCCAGTAAGCAATCAGCCCCGGCACAACAAATCCAATCGTTGTAATATCAAATTTGAGTGCTTCAAGAGAAACTGCCGGGTATACTCTTGTTAAATATCCAAGCAAATAGCCAATGATTATTGATACAATTAGCAGTCTTCGGCCATAAAGCAGGATGAAACGGGATAAAAGATAAAGTATTAAATATGTGATCAATGCAATTACGACTGTACTGATGACCATATCCGGCTGGTGTAAACTCAAAGCGATGTAACCCGGAACAACAATGCCTCCAGCCGCAAGGCCGATCGTCTCGGTGAGAAGTAGATTCAACATCATACCCAGACCAACGGCAATGACGATCATTTTTGCTTTGCAATTTCAAGGGAAGGTGCGGCTTTTGACATAGAATTCCGCTCATTACCTTGCTTAATGAATTGGTTTATTAGTCTTTCACCATAGCCGACGATATTTCCGATTGCCAGTATCATTCCATTATCATTGATGAGCTCAACTACCTTTCTATACACGAATTCCACATCCTTATTACCGAGGTCAATCAATTTTTCTCTATTTATACCGTTTTTTATTGCAGTACGGCACAATACATTTGTTTCACCACCAGTTACAAAATAGTAATCTGCGTTAATCTTCGTGCTTATTAGCTTACCTAACTGGACCGAGCGGTCAATACGGTCCGCACGACAATTGACGATAATATAAAAATTCTTCTCAGGCTTATCAATTCTTTCATATATATAATATGTGGAATCCGGGTCATTGGCGGCAAGGGCATTATAAAGCACAATATTCTTTCCGCCAATATTCAGATTATATTTATTTAGTACCCCGGAATCCGGGATATATTTATACATTTCCGCAAGTGCCTTATCTTTTTTAATTCTGAGGTGTTTGCATATAGTTAAAACGAGTGCGACATTTTCACGATGTTCAAAATAAGGAAAGGGTTTTAATTCTTCAACTGATACTTCATTTTCATTACTTTGATAAATCTCAAGGCCACGGTCATTAGCTAGTTTTTCTAATAAGGGAAATAAAACTTTTTCGCCGGTGAAAACTTTTGCATTTGAGGGGATTGCATTTATGAAATTCTTTGCGATGTCATTTAAAGTCGGACCCATAACCTCGAGGTGGTCAGCACGGACATTTGTTATGACTACGATCTGGGGCGAAATTATCTTACTTTCTTCAATCCGTTGTAAATCGGGCCTCAAAGACATATTTTCAAAAATGATAGCATCTACTTTTTCTTGCACGGCTTTTCTGGTTATGGAAAGTTGTTCGTGGATATTGGCACGGCCCGGTCTTATCACTGGTTTTTCAAGTTGATTGTCAATTATAATCCTCGGTTTTGTTCCGGTTGTCTTGGCAAGGGTCTTATATCCGCCTGCCTTTAATGCAGCACCGAGTAATCTTGTAACTGTTGATTTTCCCCTTGTGCCATTGACAACAATTCGTAAAGGAATGGAATTTATGTTCCTGTTATGATTTACCCATTCAATCCTGCCAATTATAATAAATAAAATCAAAAGGGATAATAAAAGAAATATACCATAGTCAAAAACCACACTTGAGTATAATCAAGAAATTAAACTTGTCAACGAAGATTATAGTGAATAATAGCTGATAATACTTACTATTCCGGCAATGGCTGCGGTTTCACTGCGCAGGCGGTTTTTACTGAACGGAATAAATTTCACATTATTGTTTAGAAATATATCAATTTCTTCGGATGAAAAACCTCCTTCAGGTCCTATTATTAAAAAAATATTTTGCACTCCAGGCACAAATTTATCTCTACCTTCTTTATCTCCAACAATGATAGTGTCATAATTTGAAAATTCCTTTTGTATATCTTGAGCAATCTTTATTTCGGGAAGGTAGTATTGCTGTGATTGTAACATTGATGATAAGGCAATCTTTTTGAAATGTTCAATCCTGGGAGGTGTTAAACTTCTAATCACAGAAAATTTTGATATAAAAAATATAAATTTATTAACACCGAGTTCAGTTCCTTTTTCAATAATAAAATCGGTTCTACCACTTTTTAAAGGGACAATTCCAAGGTCGAGATTTATTTTGTTATGCCGCGGGATAATTTCTTCTTCAATGATTTTTATCACCATTGCGTTCTGGAGTGCTTGGTCAATAATTGCTTTATACCTTTTTCCTTTGCCATCGGTAAAATAAATTGTTTCGCCCGTTTTTTTTCTTAAAACATTTTTTATATGATGAAATTCAGGACCGGTTAATAGAATTGGTGAATTTGGGTCAGGATTTTCTTTTAAGAAAAAAAGATTATGGGGGCTGTCATTCATATCAGATTCGCTTTTTGATTACTGGTTCGCCTTCGTATTTTTTAAGTTCATCAATGATTTTACTCAGGTGGCGGTCTGAAGATTGCAGTGGTTTCAAACCTATTTCAATATAAAGGTCACCGTAACCTCCGTTTATCCTGGGCATACCTTTGCCTTTTATTTTTATTATTTCCGGTGCCCCACTCCCCTTGGGTATCTTAATAATATCACGTGTGCCATTTAATCCCGGGATTTCTACAGTGCCGCCGTTAATGAGTGTTGAGAATGGCACCGATATTTTAATTAAAAGGTCGTCTCCATGCCGTTCAAAATATTCATGGGGCTTTTCTTCAAACTCTACGATTATATTTCCCTTGCCTCCGGGTCCATAATGACCTTCACCGCGCAGTACTATATATTGTCCGTTGGTCACTCCCCGTGGTATTTTTATCTCTACAGTCCTTGAATTTCTGATTCTGCCTGAACCACCACATTTGGCACAGGGTGTTTTTACTATCTCACCGCTTCCCTGGCATTTGGGGCAGGTTGATACACTGGTTAATGTGCCGAAGAAACTTCTGGTCTGAGTTCTTATCTGCCCCCTGCCACCACACTGGGGGCAGGCAGTAAAATCAAATCCCCCTTTGCCCGAACAGGCAGAACAGTACTCATACCGATTCACCTTGAATTGTTTTTTTGCTGAATTTGCTATCTCTTCAAGTGAAACTTTTAATACAACCTTTATATCTCCACCCCTTTGCCGGGCGTTGTGGGCGCGGGTGGTTGTGCCAAAGAAGTCATCAAATATTGAACCCCCGAATAGATTACCAAGAATATCCTGAAGGTCATCAAAGTGAGTAAAATCATCCCAGGTAAATCCACCACCACGGAATGTCTGCGACACGCCGTCATGACCATAACTATCATACAATTTTCTTTTTTGTGTGTCCATCAAAACTTCATAGGCTTCAGAAATTTCCTTGAATTTTTCTTCGGCTTCCTTTTTGTTGTTTGGGTTCATATCCGGGTGCCACTTCTTTGCAAGTTCCCGGTATGCCTTTTTGATCTCTTCAGGCGATGCGTTCCTCGATACACCGAGTATTTCGTAATAGTCCTTTTTCATAACTTAATTATAACTTAATTTAAAATAAATTCTTTTTAATACCCTGATGCCCTGATATTCCCTATTTATTCCCCTCGTCGTCAACTACGCGATAATCCGGCCCACCCGGTTGTCCTTCTCCAGGTTTTGGACCCTGTGGGGGTGGCTCGGAAGTGCCCGTCTGTTGGGCTTTACTTGCTGCTTCACGATAAACCGCCTCGGAAAGTTTATAGACCGCCTGTTGCAGGTCATCAATTGCCTGGTTAATAGCATTGATATCTGAACCATCTTTTTTCTGTTTCAAGATTTCAAGTTTTTTGCCAATTTCACTTCGGTCTTCAAATGAGATCTTCTCTCCGTAATCCTTGAGTGTTTTTTCCACACTGTATATCACTGAGTCGGCTTTATTCCTTGCTTCAATCAATTCACGCTGACGACGGTCTTCAGCCGCATGTTCCTCGGCTTCCTTCATCATTCGGTCAATTTCTTCTTTTGAGAGACCACTGGATGCAGTGATTCTTATTTTCTGTTCTTTCCCTGTTCCCAGATCTTTTGCTGAGACATGGAGAATTCCATCTGCATCAATATCAAAAGTAACCTCAATCTGAGGAATACCTCTTGGGGCTGGTGGGATACCATATAAATCAAATTTACCAAGGGTTCGGTTCTGACTTGCCATTGGTCGCTCACCCTGTAAAACATGGACTGTAACAGCGGTTTGGTTGTCTTCAGCGGTTGTGAATATCTGGGATTTTTTCGTCGGGATTGTTGTGTTACGTGGTATTATAGGCGTCATAACACCACCGAGAGTTTCAATACCGAGTGTGAGGGGCGTGACATCAAGTAACAAGATATCCTTTTTCTCACCAGAAAGGACTGCACCTTGAATTGCCGCACCTATCGCCACAACTTCATCAGGATTTATACCTTTATGCGGTTCTTTCCCGAAGAAATCTTTAACAATTTGCTGGATTCTTGGCATTCTTGTCTGACCGCCAACAAGCACAACTTCGTTGATATCTTGGATAGTTAAATTGGCATCAAGTAGTGCTTGCTTAATTGGTGGTATTGAACGCTGTAGTAAATCTTCAACCAGACTCTCCAGTTTTGCTCGGGTAAGTTTCATTTCTAAGTGAAGCGGTGTTCGGTCTTTGTCCGAAGCAATGAAGGGAAGACTGATGGTCGTTTCCATTACGGTAGATAGTTCGCATTTTGCCTTTTCTGCTGCTTCTTTTAACCGCTGTAATGCGGTTACATCCTTTTTCAGATCAATACCATGTTCACGCATAAACTCATCTGCAATATAATTCATAATTCTTTCATCAATATCATCCCCACCGAGATGGGTATCACCATTTGTAGAAAGAACTTCAAATACCCCTTCACCAATCTCAAGGATAGAGATATCAAAAGTTCCACCACCAAAGTCATACACCGCAATCTTTTCGTGTTTCTTTTTATCAAGTCCATAAGCCAATGAAGATGCAGTCGGTTCGTTGATTATTCTCAAAACCTCAAGGCCAGCAATACTACCCGCATCCTTGGTTGCCTGGCGCTGGGAGTCATTAAAATATGCAGGAACCGTTATCACTGCCTTTGACACTTTTTCTCCAAGGTATGCCTCGGCAGCCTGTTTTAGATATTGTAGGATCATTGCAGAAATCTCCGGTGGTGAATATTTTTTCTCCATCACCTCAACCCACGCATCACCATTTGTATGTTCAACAACCTTATAGGGAACACGGGCTATCTCTTGGGGAACCTCACTATAACGACGACCCATAAAGCGTTTTATTGAATAGATAGTATTTTGTGGATTGGTGATTGCCTGCCTTTTTGCTAATGGTCCTACCAATCTTTCTCCGGTTTTGGTAAAGGCAACAACCGAGGGCGTTGTTCTTCCCCCCTCAGGGTTAGGAATAACTACTGGCTGCCCACCCTCTAAAACTGCGACACAAGAATTGGTTGTTCCTAAATCAATTCCAATTATCTTGGACATTTTCTTGACCTCCTTTTTCATCAGGTTTAGAAACCAGAACTTTGGCGGGTTTGATTACGCGGTCTCCAACTTTGTAACCTTTACTAATTTCTTCTATAATTGTATTCTCTGGATGGTCATTTGTAACAATCACACCCACTGCTTCATGTAGCATCGGGTCAAATTGTTTGCCCAATCCAGAGAATTCAATCAAACCCATTGATTTTAAAATCTCTTTTAATTGTCTTCCAATAATTTCAACACCTTTAAAGAAACTTTCAAAACTCGGATTCAATTCAGCACCAGCAAGCGCACGGTCAAAATTATCGAGCACCGGTAGGATTTTAGAAAGAAAATCAACTTTAGCATATTTTTTAAACTCCGTAAATTCGCTTTCCATCCGCTTCCGATAATTATCCCAATCAGCAAGTGCACGCAGGTAGTTATCACGCAGTTCCTTTAATTCAGCCTCCTTCTTACATAATTCTTCTTTCATAACACTGACAGGTCCTTTCTTTACCATCTTATAAATTCTCCTTCTTGAAATTTAGACATCCCCTATTAAAAGAGGTTTAGCACCAGGTTAGTTATTTCCCAACAAGCAGTCTTTCGGATAAGATCTCAGGAAGTCCAGCTTCTAAAATTTTTTGCCCGGCAAGTGGAATATTATATTCAATCCTGACAAATTCAATAGTATTATTATTGCCATCATAAATTACATAACTCGCGCGCGGGTCAAGGTCGCGCGGTTGTCCCACGCTCCCCACATTAATTATATATCGCCGTTTCTTTATAATTGGAAATGGATTTTCATGTAAAAAGTCGGTATAGCCATTGTCATCTTGAAAAACGGCACTCGGAATATGTGAATGTCCAATAAAACACAGTTGTTCACTAAAGAAATTGAACTGTTTTTCAAAATCGTCAAGGTTGAAAAGATAATTCCATTTTTCGGGATTTTCTGGAGTGGAGTGCACCAGAAGTAGATTGTCAATTTTTTTGGTAAGCGGCAGTTCTTGTAATTTGATGTAGTATTCTGGTTTGATATGTTCTTTAGTCCATTTCACCGCCACAGCCGCAACCTTATTAAAATTTGAAGTATCTGTTTTGTCTGTTGTCGCCCAGTCATGATTACCGGCAATTATCTCATCTGATTCTTTAAAACAAATTTCAGAACATTCATTGGGATTTGCACCGTAACCGACAATATCGCCGAGGCAGAAGATCTTTTTTATTCTTCTTTTTTTTATGTCTTTGACGACCGCCTGAACGGCTTCTAAATTTGAATGTATATCACTTATTATCGCTGCTTTCATTTTTCTCAATCTTTATTTTTTTTGCAATGGCATCAAGGACGCCATTAACAAATTTATTTGATTCATCCGTACCAAATTTCTTGGAGAGTTCGATTGCTTCGTTTATTGTTACTTCAAATGGAATATCATCAAAGAAAAGGAATTCGCAAATGCCCATTCTCAATATCAATTTATCAATCGTCCCAATCCTTTCAAATTCCCAATTCTGTAAAGCCCCCTTGATATAATCGTCTATTTTAACCAAATGCTCTATGGTAAGCATTGTTAGGGTAGTGGCAAAGTTTTTGTCGGAATCCTGATATTTTTTTTTACTGAGAATTTCATTGATTACCTTTTGTGTCTCTTCTCTTCCACATTCATGAGCGTAAAGAATCTTTAGTGCAAGTTCACGGGCAAGATGGCGACTCATATCTGGTTAGATAATTAAGACTGTTCTCGATTTTAATAACCTGATGTGGTTGTTCAAACAATATATCTTCTGTCATTTCATTTGTGCATAAAGGTCAACAAGTTCAAGACCAGTCAACGCTGCATCCCATCCTTTATTACCCATCTTAGTTCCGGCTCGTTCAATCGCCTGGTCAGTTGAGTCTGCAGTAATCACCCCGTAAACTACCGGTGAACCTGGTTCAAGGTTTAACTGGGCTATTCCTTTGGTAACTTCGCTTGCGATATAATCAAAATGGGGTGTATCACCCCTTATCACTGCACCAAGGCATATTATACAATCAAACCTTTTATCGCGCAATCTCCTTACCATCCCGGGAATTTCAAAACTCCCGGGGACCCAGTAGATAATAATGTCTTTTTCATTGACATTGTGTCTCAACAGGCAGTCAATTGCGCCATCAAGAAGTCTCCGTGATATAAATTCATTAAATCGAGATACGACAATGGCGAATTTTTTACCTGTGCCAATGAGATTCCCTCTTATTTCTTTCATATACTGCCTCCTTTAAGATTGGGGTCATTTATTACTGCATCAGGTATTAAATGCCCAAGTTTTTTTCTTTTTGTCTTCAAATAATTTATATTGCATTTATTCGGTGCAAAGATTGGAATCTGTTCAACTACCTCCAGTCCATAACCCTCCAGTCCTATTATCTTTTTCGGATTATTCGTAAGCAGTCTCACGGTGGAAAGTCCGAGATCCGCAAGTATCTGGGCACCGATCCCATAATCCCTCAAATCCGGTGGAAAACCAAGTTTGATATTTGCTTCAACTGTATCCAATCCTTTATCCTGTAGGTGATACGCCTTTAATTTATTTACTAGTCCTATACCCCTGCCTTCCTGCCTCATATATAGAAATACACCTAATTTATTTCGTGCAATCAACTGGAGTGCCTTTTCAAGCTGGTCTCCACAGTCGCATCTCAGCGAGTGAAAAACATCACCGGTTAGACACTGGGAATGCACTCGAACAAGGACATCTCTTTTCCCCGCCACATTGCCCAATACCAGGGCGATGTGGTGTTCATTGTTGATTTTATCCTCATATAGAAGGAGTCGGAAATCTCCGTACTTGGTGGGAAATTTTGTTTCAAGGATTTTTTCAATTAGTTTTTCTCTTCTCCGGCGATACTCAATCAGATCTTTTATTGTTATAATTGCGAGATTAAACCTCTTCGCGAGTTTTTTTAATTTGGGTAATTTTGCCATTCTACCATCGCTGTCCATTATTTCACATAAAACACCACCCGGATAAAGCCCGGCAAGCCGCGCGAGGTCTATGCTTGCCTCAGTATGACCTGCACGCCTTAATACCCCGCCTTCCATTGCCCGCAACGGAAATATATGGCCCGGACGGGCAAGTTCTTCAGGTTTTGTATCCTTGTTTATAAGTGCCTTAATCGTTTTTGCACGGTCAAATGCAGATATACCGGTTGTTGTCCCTATTTTATAATCAACACTTACCGCAAATGGGGTTTGAAATTTTGCGGTATTGTTATTTACCATTATCGGAATATCCAGTTGTTCAAGTCGTTCAGCAGGAAGGGCAACGCAAATAAGTCCACGTCCATACTGCGCCATAAAATTTACGAGTTTCGGTGTTATCTTTGCTGCCGCAGCAATAAAATCCCCTTCATTTTCGCGATTTTCATCATCAACCACAATTACGGGTTTACCCTTTTTTATCTCCCGGATTGCCTCTTCAATTGTATCAAGCATACAAATATTTTATCGAAAATTCTGTAAAAGTCAAGGATATTATCGGAATTTATACTTCCGGGATGCTATCAATCTGTTTAAGGATGGTCTTCTGACAGATGGATTTTAAGGTATCAAAGACCCCAATTCCCCTTATGGCGACAGCCTCAAAATAGGTATATCCATCCTGGTTTATGTACAATTGAAGGTCGCTTATCGGCATAATATTGGGCAGATCTCTTTTATTATATTGCATCACCATAGGAATGTCTTTGATACTCAATCCGTAAGATTGGAGGTTGTCCTTTAAATTGTTAAAACTTTCAATATTTTCTTCCAATCTTTCTTCTTGGGAATCGACAACAAAAACGAGTCCATCAACACCCCTTAAAACAAGTTTCCTTGAGACATTATAATAAACCTGACCGGGGACCGTAAATAAATGGAATCGTAGTTTCCATCCTTTTACACTACCCATATCAAGTGGTAAGAGGTCAAAGAATAGTGTCTGGTCAAGTTCTGTAGCAAGGCTCATCATCTTCCCTTTTCTTTCCTGGGGGAATGCTGCGTATATAGAACGGAGATTTGTTGTCTTACCGCATAAACCGGTCCCATAATAGACAATCTTCAGATTAAGTTCTTTAAGGTTATAATTTAAGTTTGCCATAGTCCTATCTCAATAATATTCAACCTGTTATCTATTGTATATAAATCAATGCCGTCAGTCAATAGTGGTGACGGATTGCCTTCGCCAAAAGGCAACAATGGGTCAAGAAGTTTTATCTTTGATTTATCAATTATTGCCTCAGGTTCTATATGTTTTCTTTTTTCTGTTTCGGGTTCAGGTAAAACTTTTGTCGCATAATCAACAAATTTATCAAGATTTTTTTCTAACATTGAAAAACCGGCGGCCCTTTTGTGACCCCCAAAGTCAATAAAAAGGTCTTTTGATTTATTCAAAAATTCAAAAAGATTGATATCATAAGACCGTAATTCTGCATAGCATTTTTCTTCTTTTGTTATCATTGCTACCGCTGTCTTATGAAAACAGTCGCGCAATTTTGATACCACCGCACCAAGATTGTTTAACTTTGTTTTTTGTTTTTCATTTACGACCTCATAAGGAATGATCGATATTACAATATTGGGATAGACTTTGGCAACATCAAGTGCCACCTGGAACAGATATTCAATGTTTTCTTTTCTTTCATTTTCTATTGATTTCAATTTTTCGACGACATTTAAAAAATCAGGTGCGATAAAAAAATCAATACCCAGGCGTGAATCTTCTAATGCTGCAGACTGCAACAGCGGGATTATTTTATCAAAAACCTGTGGGATACTGATTGCGTTGTCAATCAAAAAATTTCTTGCCCAGAGTCTATCAATTTCCTTAAAAACTTTTATGCCTTCATAACACAGAACACGATTTTCGCCAAGGGGCAATACCCTGTCTGCAAGCGTTCCAATCATTGTGATGGCAATGTATTCTTTTTTTAGTTTAAAAAATTCTCTTTCCTCAATGTTCAATGCAGTTTTATAAAGCATCTGACATAATTTAAGCGTCACACCGACACCGGCGAGTTCGCGGAATGGGTATTTTGAATCCTTGCGTTTTGGGTCCACAGCAGGAAATGGAAATTCTTTCAATTCGGTTTCATGGTGGTCGCATAAGACGAGTTTCAATCCCAGCTCTTTGGCGATCTCGAAATTTTTAGGATTGCTTATACCAAAATCAACAGTCACAAGGATTTTGACGCCCTTTTCAATATACTCTTTTAATACATATGGATTCAAAACATATCCATCCCTTTCGCGGTTAATGGGATAGACAAATATTTCAGGTCGCCCCTTACGTGTTATGTCGAGAAGTGTTTGATAAAGGACAGTTGCGGATGTATATCCGTCTGGGTCATCGTGGGTGTAGATAAGGATGTTTTCATTATTCTGGAGTCCCTGGAGCAAGATTTCAACTGCTTCCTTTATATCGGGTAGTGCTTCAGGATTGTTTAACTGGTCTAATTTGGGTTGCAAAAAATTTTTTGCCTCATTATAATCAGGGAATCTTTTACTAATTATCCAGGCGAGTTCGTAAGGAATGTCAAAATCATTGGCATATCTTTGAATCAAAACATCATCTATTGTCTTCATTGAATTTACCTTTGAGAAAATTTATTATTTCATTACGTTCTTCGGGCAATAAAAGGAACACCCCCCGAAAGTTATTTAAAAAAGTCTTATGGCTAAATGGGCTCAAAAGAATGCCGTTTTTCCCAATATATAATTTTTTGAATTCTTTAAGTTGCCGTTTGTTAGTTGAGAAGATTGTTTTTATAATTATCTCATCTTCGGTGATTTCGTATTCAGTGGGAAAATAATAAGCATTTAGAGAAGCGAAGAGAAAAATTGCACCAAGCAGTGCCCAGTAAAGATTATAAAAAATCGCGATGAGAGTGACAAAAATGATAATAAAGACAGTGCTTAAGATTGTCTTTGTTATATGTGTCTTTGCTGGATGGATTTGCCATTTCATTATTAAAAATGGGCCCGGTAGGACTTGAACCCACGACCCGCTGATTATGAGTCAGCTGCTCTAACCACCTGAGCTACGGGCCCTTTTTCCTCTAACCTATCATTCCCACGAGTCATATTATATCTAACAAGCCGAGATTGTCAATATTGAAATTTTTCTCCCTCGTCCGATTATAATTTTCGTTTCTGAGTGTTTATTTTTCTTAATGACAGACGAGCCCGGGTGAGAAAAGACATTTTGCAACTATAGATTGAATTACGGTTTTTGAAGTGGGTTTGACAAATCAATCGGGGATCAGATTTTAAAAAAATGTGGCTCCATTAGAATTCCCGGCTGTATCTTTAGCCCGTAGGAGGGAGTACGGGTTTTTAATAGGATACAGTGGTTCTAACAGAGCCAATGATATTATAACCAAAATCTTAAAAATGTCAAATATTGACAAAACTAAACTTTTGATTATAATAGAAAGTCTAAAGGGCGAATAGCTCAGATGGTGAGAGCGTCTGCCTTACAAGCAGAAGGTCACCCGTTCAAATCGGGTTTCGCCCAGATTAGTTGTTTAAGGATAGGGGATATTTTATCAAAAATTGAAAGAAAGGAGGTATTAATATGACAATAAAACCACTCCATGATCATATCCTTGTGGAAAGGATTGAAGAAGAGGTGAAAAAGGGTGGAATAATTATCCCTGATACGGCTAAGGAAAAGCCACAGCAAGGTAAGGTGATTGAAGTTGGTGATGGCCGAAGGGATGAAAAAGGCAATCGTATTCCTATGGATGTGAAAAAGGGTGATATCATTCTCTTCGGTAAGTATGCGGGTTCTGAGGTGAAGATTGAGGATAAAGAATATCTAATAATTCGTGAAGATGATGTTTTAGGTATTATTCAAAAGTAAAGAAAGGAGTGTGCAATATGGCAGGAAAAATTATTAAATTTGATGAAGAGGCAAGAAGGTCTATATTAAAAGGCGTGCAAATATTAGCCAATGCGGTCAAAGTTACTCTGGGACCCAAGGGTCGCAATGTGATACTGGAGAAGAAATTTGGTGCACCGACTATTACCAAAGATGGTGTGACTGTTGCGAAAGAGATCGACCTGGAAGACAAGTTTGAGAATGTGGGTGCCCAGATGGTGAAAGAAGTTGCTTCCAAGACCTCCGATGTTGCCGGTGATGGAACCACTACGGCCACGATACTTGCCGAAATGATCTATCGTGAAGGCTTGAAGACTGTGACTGCGGGTGCCAATGCGATGGAAATTAAAAAAGGCATTGACAAGGCAGTGGAGACCGTGGTTGAATCTTTGAAGAAACTTTCAACGCCAATAAAAGGGACAACCGAAATATACCAGGTCGCAACGATTTCCGCCAATAATGATGATGTAATTGGTAAAAAGATTGCAGAAGCAATGGACAAGGTTGGTAAGGACGGTGTGATTACTGTAGAAGAGGCTAAAGGTTTAGAGACAACGGTTGATATAGTTGAGGGTATGCAATTTGACCGCGGGTATTTATCACCATATTTCATAACCAATCCGGAACGTATGGAATGCATTTTGGAAGATACATATATTTTATTATATGAAAAGAAAATTAGCGCAATGAAAGACCTTCTTCCTATTCTGGAAAAGGTTGCCCAGAAGGGAAAGCCGATTCTTATTGTTGCCGAGGAAGTTGAAGGTGAGGCACTCGCAACACTCGTCGTTAACAAAATCCGTGGAACACTGCAATGCTGTGCCGTGAAAGCACCGGGATATGGGGATAGAAGAAGGGCAATGCTTGAGGATATTGCGATATTAACGGGTGGCAAACTGATTTCAGAGGATATCGGGATAAAACTTGAGAATGTACAGATTTCTGATTTAGGACAGGCAAAGCGCGTTGTAATTGATAAAGAGAATACTACAATTGTAGAAGGTGCGGGTAAAAAATCTGAAATTCAGGCACGTATCACTCAGATAAGAAATGAAATACAGGAGACTAAGAGTGATTATGACCGTGAGAAACTTCAAGAAAGATTGGCTAAACTATCAGGTGGTGTGGCGGTTTTGAATGTTGGTGCTGCGACTGAAGTGGAAATGAAAGAAAAGAAGGCAAGGGTTGAGGATGCATTGCATGCTACAAAGGCAGCAGCAGAAGAAGGTATTGTGCCTGGTGGCGGTGTTGCCTTGATTCGTTGTATTCCTGAACTGGAAAAATTGAAATTGCCCGGTGACCAACAGATTGGTGTTGAGATTGTGAAAAGGGCACTTGAGGAACCAGCAAGACAGCTCGCCGAGAATGCCGGTAAAGAAGGTTCGGTGATCGTTGAACAGATAAAGAAGGAAAAAGGCAATATTGGTTTCAACCTACTGAACGAGAAATTTGAGGATCTGGTGGAAGCCGGTATCATTGACCCAACCAAGGTTGTCCGGACTGCATTGCAGAATGCCGCGAGTATTGCATCTCTGCTTGTTACCACTGAAGCGGTAGTTGTCGAAAAACCCGAGGAAGAGAAGACACCACCTGCACCGCCTGGTGGATACGGTGAGTATTAAGAAGTATTTTGAGGGTTGGGGTTGGGATGCTCAGCCCGCATCTCACTCCCAACCCTTTTCTCATCAGTTTTGATTATGCCCATCTACGAATACGAATGTAATCAATGCAAATATCTTTTTGAGGTACTTCAGGGTATCAACGAGCCGAAGCTTGAAAAATGTCCAAAATGTGGTGGAGAGGTTAGAAGGTTGATTTCCGGAGGAGCGGGCCTAATTTTCAAAGGGAGTGGTTTTTATATAACTGACTACAAAAAGGCGTGTCTGCCTAAAGAAGAAAAAAAATCTAAATTAGAAAAGCCAGCCGACAAACCAGCAATCACCCACAAAAAAGATTCATAATATAAATTCACTATGTTCAATATTGGAAAAATATTGATACTTTTAGGTATTATATTTATTGTCAGTGGTTTTTTATTCTTAGTTTTGCCCAAAACTTTAATTTTCAGGTTGCCCGGAGATATTGTTATAAAAAAAGACAATTTTATCTTTTATATTCCGATTATAACCAGCATTATATTATCAATAATACTAACCATTATTCTTAATTTGATTTTTCGAAAGTAGGACTCAGTGCACTTTTTTCTTGACTTTTTTAAAAAAATGATTATAATAACAGTCTATGTTTACAAATATAAATTTCAATAGAAATAATATTGAGCATAAATTAATATTAGGAGGCATCGGTGGTTGATCCAATTGCTGATATGTTTTCTATTATCAGGAATGGCTGTCGCGCAAATAAGGTAGAGGTGGTTGTGCCTTATTCGAAATTACATGTTGATGTCTTGAGGATTCTCCTCGAAGAAGGGTTTATTAACAATTTTACCATTGATTCAGAGCGAAAGCCGCGCAAAATAAAGGTGATGCTGAAGTATTCAAAAGAAGGTGAGTCGGTGATTCGAGATATCCAGAGGGTATCAAGGTGTTCCCGAAGGGTATATGTTTCAAAGGACGAAATCCCATCGGTCTTAAACGGAATAGGGGTGGCGATTTTAACCACTTCCAAGGGTGTGATGACCGACCGGGAAGCACGGCGTAAAAAAATCGGTGGTGAAGTCATAGGCTATGTATATTAAAATAAAAAGGGGTGATTATGGCGAAACTGAGAACCAAACCAATAGCAATTCCTGATAAAGTAAATGTAGAAATCAATGGACAGGAAGTAAAGGTTAGCGGACCGCTTGGTGAATTGAAGATGGTCGTTTCGAATCATGTGCAACTTGAATTAAAGGACAGATCATTAGCAGTGCTACCTAAAGATGAATTAAAATTAACCCAGGGAATCCAGGGAACAACAAGGACGCTGATTCTTAATATGATTAAAGGGGTGACAGAAGGTTATTCAACGACGCTTATAATTCAGGGTACCGGGTATCGGGCACAACCGACGAGCGGTGGTATCCAGTTATTTTTAGGCTTTACAAAACCAGTGACGGTACAATTGCCGCCAGAGATAAAGTGTGAAATGCAGACAGTCAAAAGTGCGGACAAAGGAGACCTAACCCATATCACCTTGAAGAGTCTTGATAAACAATTACTTGGTGATATTGCCACAAAGATTAGAAGGATCCGCCCAGCAGACCCCTATAAGCATAAAGGGATAAAATACGCGGACGAGATATTGCGCAAGAAGGTGGGTAAACGAGCAGTTGGTCAGACTGCGTAACAGGTGAAGAACTATGAAATTAAAAGGTAGATTAAAAAGGCATAAGAGAATAAGAAAGAAAATTTTCGGCTCTCAGAACAGGCCAAGGCTTTGTGTTTTTAGAAGTAATAGGCACATATATGCCCAGATAATTGATGATTCACGGGGTATTGTCTTATGCGGGGTATCTTCGGAAGGCGAAGAATTTAAGGGAAAGAAAAAGACCGAGATTGCGCTTGAGGTTGGTAAAAAAATAGCCGAGATTGCAAAATCAAAAGGAATAGAGTCTGTCTGTTTTGACCGTGGTGGATATAAATATCACGGTCGTGTAAAAGCGCTTGCTGAAGGCGCCCGACAGGCAGGATTAAAGTTTTAGGGAGAATATTAAATGCAGGAAAATAATGTAGAATTAATTGAAAGGCTCGTGGAATTAAAAAGAGTATCAAAGGTGATAAAGGGTGGTAAGCGTTTGAAACTTTATGCGTGCGTTGTTGTTGGAGATGGTGCTGGCAAAGTCGGTATCGGTCACTCAAAATCAGCGGAGGTGGCACCGGCAATAAAGAAAGCAACCGAGATCGCAAAGAAGAATATGGTAAAGATTGATGTTGTTGATGGTACAATTTTACATCCGGTTTCGGGAAAGTTTTCTGCAAGTAAGGTAATCTTAAAACCAGCCCTTCCAGGCAGCGGCATTATTGCTTCAAACGCTGTTCGTGCTGTTTGCCAGGCTGCGGGTATCAGAGATATTCTTTCCAAAGCCCTCGGTTCAAGGAACTCAACCAATCTCGCAATGGCAACGATAAAGGCACTCCGTTCCATTAGATCACTCCAGACAGTGGCAGAATTGAGAAACAAACCAACTGTATATTTTTTAAGGAAGAGATATGAAGAAGATAAAAGTGATATTAAAAAAGAGTCCGATTGATAAATTAAAAAAACATAAACTTACCCTCAAAGCACTTGGATTGAGAAGAATTGGACAATCAAGAATTTTGCCTGATAACAAGGCGGTGAGGGGTATGATCGAGAAAGTTGCATATATGGTTGAAGTAGAGGAGAACGTCCAATGAAGCTCAATGAGATCAGGCCTAAAATTGGAACTACGCACAAAAAGAAGCGCCGAGGATGTGGTCCGGGCTCCGGTCATGGCAAGACTTCTTGCCGGGGACACAAAGGCCATAAGGCGCGCTCCGGTTATCGGGTAAAAATGGGATTTGAAGGCGGCCAGATGCCATTGACAAGGCGTATTCCCAAGCGCGGTTTTAAAAATTATACAAAACAAGAATTTGAAATAATAAATCTTTTCCAGTTGACTAAATTTCCAGCCAATACCGAAATTACCCCCGAATTTTTAAGAGATCGGGGTTTGGTAAAAGGTGATTTTAGAATAAAGATCCTGAGCCAGGGGAATGTTGATAAGCCATTATTTGTGAAGGCGCATGCTATTTCGAAGAAAGCAGAGGCAAAGATTATTGCGGCCGGTGGTAAAGTGGAGTTGATTATATGATGTCAACATTCCAAAATATCTTCAAGGTTCCTGATTTAAAGAAAAAACTGCTATTTACACTTGGAGCGGTGATAATCTACCGGCTTGGTGCCCACATACCACTGCCGGGCATAAATGCTCAGGCGCTTGGGCTATTGATGCAGCAATTGAAACAACAGGGTTCGCTCTTTGGAATGTACGATATCTTTGTTGGGGGTGCATTGTCAAGGGCGGCAATACTATTTTTGGGTGTAATGCCATACATTTCAGCCTCAATTATCTTCCAGTTGTTGGGTTCGGTTTTTCCCCAGATCGAGAAAATGCAGAGGGATCAGGCAGGGCGAAGAAAGATAACCCAATATACGAGATATCTCACGGTTGGTCTTGCAGCGTTCCAGGCATTTGGCATTGCTGCTTATCTTGAGATGCAGAAATTTTCCACTGCATCGGGGGTTGTGCCAATTGTGTATGAACCTGGATGGGTTTTCCGTCTATCTTCGGTTTTGACCCTAACCTGCGGGGCAATATTTGCAATGTGGATTGGTGAGCAAATTACCGAAAAAGGGATCGGAAATGGTATTTCATTTTTAATATTTATTGGCTGTCTTGAAGAGTATCCCACATATTTTTTCCGGACTGCGCAACTCGTTGCCACCCAGGGTCTTTCGATCTTTAATCTTCTTATTGTTATTGTAATAATGATTCTTATCGTTGCTGCGGTAATTGTTATGACCCAGGCGACACGGCGCATTCCGGTGCAATATCCAAAAAGGGTTATCGGAAGAAGAATGTATGGTGGACAATCAACATTCTTACCCTTGCGGGTAAATACAGCCGGAGTTATTCCCATTATTTTTGCCCAGTCACTGGTGGTATTCCCCAGCACGGTGGCAGCGTATGTTCCCAGTTTAAAATATTTGGCGGAAATGTTCAGGCCAGGTCATTGGGCATACGATATTATATTTTTTGTTTTGATTGTATTCTTTACTTATTTTTATACTTCAATTGTATTCAATCCGACCGAACTCGCTGAGAATATGAAACGATACGGAGGCTTTATTCCGGGCATAAGGCCCGGTCAGAAGACAGCCGATTATGTGGATGGCGTGCTTTCGCGCGTCACCTTACCGGGTGCTTTATTTTTGGGTTTCATTGCCCTTGTTCCGTGGTATTTGATAAACTATCTCAAGGTGCCATTTTATTTTGGTGGAACAACGCTTCTCATTATTGTTGGGGTTGCGCTGGACACTGTTCAACAGATTGAATCGCAATTACTGATGTATCATTATGAAGGCTTTATGAAAAAGGGAAGGATAAAGGGACGTCGTTGATGGTATTTCTCTTTGGACCTCCAGGGGTGGGAAAAGGAACCCAGGCAGACCTTCTTGTCGAAAGATACAATTTTAAAAAATTTTCAATGGGTGATATTTTGCGAGAGGAGGTCGCACTGGGCAGTCCGATAGGGAAGAAGGTTGAAGAATGCCTAAAAAATGGAATTCTTGCCCCGGACGATATCGTCTTTGAAATAGTAGAAGATTTTGTTGTTGAAAACTTGAATGATCGAATATTGTTTGATGGATTCCCGAGAAATCTGAACCAGGCAATTGAATTAGAAAAACTTCTTGCACGCCATAACAGAAAGATTACACTTGCCATTGAACTCCATCTTACAAAAGAAGAATTGATAAATAGGATTTTGGGACGTTTATACTGCCCCAAATGTGGCGCGGTTTATAATGAAGTTACCAATCCACCGCGGAATCCTAATACCTGTGATGAATGTAGCGCCCATCTTGAAAAAAGAAAGGACGATACTCTTGAAGTCATAACTAATCGACTTAAGGTCTACGAGGAGTTGACAAAACCACTGAGTGATTACTACAAGTCTCTGGGTGTTCTTGTATCTATTGATGCGTCAGGGAAAAAAGAAGATGTTTACAAGAAAATAGTCCAGGTTATTGATGGCTATATTAAATGAAGAAGGGATAAAAAATGTTATCCTTGCCGGGGAAATTATCAACAAAATTTTTAAAAAGATTGAAAAGATTGATTTAAGAGGGATGAAGACGAACGAATTGAATGATATGATTCATAAATTTATAATTGAAAATAATGGTTATCCCGCCTTTTTGAACTACCGTGGATTCCCGAAGAGTTCCTGTATATCTTTGAATGATGAAGTGGTCCATGGTATTCCTGATGACCGGGTGATCAAAGATGGGGACCTCGTAAAGATTGATATCGGTGTGGTTTATGGGGGATATATTGCCGATGCAGCAAAAACTTTTATATCGGGTAAGGTTTCAGAAGATATTTTAAAATTTGTCAGATTGACAAAAGAAGCGTTGAAAAAGGGCATTGAAAAGGCAATGCCTGGTAATTATGTTTCTGATATATCACAGGCGATACAGGACTTTGTTGAAAGTAATGGATACAGTGTGGTGAGAGAACTTACCGGTCATGGTGTTGGTAAGAGACTTCATGAGGAACCGATGATACCGAATTTTGTCGCAAGTGGACCGGACTGCGAGCTTATTCCGGGAATGGCATTGGCTATCGAGCCGATGACTAATATGGGCAGATTTGAGGTAAAGACTTTAGGTAATGGCTGGACGATATCAACAAGGGATGGCTCTTTATCAAGCCATTTTGAAGATACGGTTATACTTTTAAAAAAGGGCAATTTAAACGCAACAAGGGTAGTGGAGACCTGAAATGGCAAGGAAAGATTTGATTCAGACCGAGGGAACGATTATTGAAACATTGCCGAATGCGATGTTCCGGGTTGAACTTGATAATGGACATAAGGTGCTGGCACATGTTTCAGGTAAGATGAGGATGAGTTACATAAAGATTCTTCCCGGAGATCGAGTTTTGCTTGAGTTATCGCCCTACGACCTTTCCCGGGGCAGGATTGTTTGGCGTTACAAGTGATAAAAAACTTGACTTTTTTTAAAAATTTGGTAAACTATAAGTTTAAGGAGAAAAATTGAAGGTAAAATCATCAATTAAGAAAAGATGCATAAAGTGTCGGGTCATAAAAAGGAAAGGCGTGGTCAGGATTATCTGTAAAGACCCCCGGCACAAACAGAGACAGGGTTAATTTTAGCTAAGGAGGTTTATGCCGAGGATTGCTGGTGTTGATTTGCCATTGAATAAAAAAGTTGAATATGGTCTGACCGCGATATATGGGGTAGGCCTCCCAACTGCCCAGCAGATTATTCTGCAGTGTGGTATCGACCGGTCAAAAAAGATTAAAGATCTTACCGAGGAAGAAGTTACAAAGATAAGAAAGATGATTGAATCTGAATATAAAGTTGAGGGTGCATTAAGGGCGGATGTTGCTGCCAACATAAAACGGCTTATTGATATTGGATGTTATCGGGGAATCCGACATAAAATTGGACTTCCTGTCCGAGGACAAAGGACACGCACAAATGCCCGAACGCGTAAGGGTAAGAGAAAGACGGTTGCGGTTAGCAAGGGTGTAGGAGAGAAGAAATGAAAAAGAAAACAGTAAGAAAAAAGAAGACACAAAAGGCAGAGTTAACAGGTATTGCTAATATCTTTGCCAGTTTCAATAATACAATTGTCACGATATGTGATAATCAGGGTAATACGCTCTGCTGGTCAAGTGCAGGAAGGGTTGGTTTCAAAGGAACGAAGAAAGGAACTGCTTATGCTGCCCAGCAATGCGCGACTGCCGTGGCGAAGGATGCGCTGGCAATGGGCATAAAAAAGGTTGAAGTGCGGATCAAAGGTCCTGGACCGGGTCGTGAAGCCGCGGTGCGAACCTTACAGACCGTAGGTTTGACAATAACCGCGATCAAGGATGTAACGCCATTACCTCATAATGGCTGCCGTCCACCACGGAGAAGGAGGGTATAAGTGGCGAGATATATTGGCGCGAAATGCAAAATCTGCAGACGTGAAGGTGAAAAGTTATTTTTGAGAGGAAGTAGATGTTATACTGACAAATGCTCATTTACGAGAAGGGGCTATCCACCAGGACAGCATGGAAAAGGGGGAAGAAGGAAATTGACTTCCTATGCTACACAATTAAGGGAAAAACAAAAGGTCAAGGCAATTTATGGGATACTGGAAGCACAATTCAGAAGATTTTTCCAGGAAGCGGTTAGAATGCCAGGTGCTACCGGTGAAAATCTTTTGATCCTGCTGGAAAGAAGGTTGGATAATGTGATATACCAGCTGGGCTTTGCTTCTTCGAGGACTCAAGCCCGACAACTTGTGAGACATGGTCATATTTTGATTGACGGAAAAAGGGTTGATATTCCAAGTTATCTTGTGAAGCCCAACCAGGTGATTTCTTTGAGCGACCAAATGCGTAAGAATCCATTCGTTAAAAGGGCATTAGAAGAAAGAGACCCAGAGAAAATAACAGGCTGGTTAAAACTGGATAAAGAGAATATGACCGGGACGATTCTCAGATTACCAAAAAGGGATGATATTACAATTCCTTTGCAAGAAAACCTAATTGTTGAATTGTATTCTAAATAAGGAGTAATATGGCATTAAAACCAATTGTGATGCCCAAGGGCATTGAAATTGATAAAGAAACAGCATCCGATGTCTTTACAAGGTTTACAATATCGCCCCTCGAAAGGGGATATGGTATTACACTGGGGAATGCAATGCGTCGTGTGCTTTTATCTTCAATACAGGGGGCAGCGATTACTAACATCCGGATATCAAATGTTACACAAGAATTTTCAACTATCCCTGGTGTATATGAAGATGTTGTGGAAATAATTTTAAATCTAAAGAAGATTCGTGTCAAATTGCTCGGAAGCGAACCTACAACACTTGTTTTGAAGGTGAAGGGTAAGAAAGAGTATTTTGCCGAGGATATTGAAAAAAATCCACTTGTCATCATAGTCAATCCCAAACAGAAAATTTTAACAGTGACGGATGCAAAGGTGAATTTTACCGTTGAAATGAAGGTGGAAGTAGGCAGAGGCTTTGTTCCCGCTGAATTATTGAAAAAACCAGATGTGCCTGTAGGGACAATTTATATTGACGCAATATTCTCCCCGGTCTTATCCGTAGATTTTGATGTTCGTAATACCAGAGTGGGGACCAAGACTGATTATGACCATCTCGTTCTTGAGGTCAAGACCGATGGCACCAAAACACCGATTGAGTGTGTTTCTGAGGCAGCAAGTATTCTCAGACATCATTTTAAATTTTTTGTTGACATTGGTGAAAGACAGCCGACTTTGCTCCTTGATGATGCAACACAAAAGATGATTGACGAGATAAGAAATACTATCAATAAGAGGGGACTCCAGTTGTATATTGAACCCCTTTTGACATCCCGCGAACAACTTGATGCAGAGCATAGGAGGATAAGGGAAATTTTGAAACGGGATATTGACGAACTGGAAATCTCAGTCCGCACTTCAAATTGTCTGAAAAATAAGAATATTAAGACGATTGGCGACCTTGTTCGTAAAAGCGGTAAAGAATTGCTGACTTACGATAATTTCGGAAGGAAATCTCTCAAAGAATTAGAGAAGATACTGCACAATATGGGTTTACATCTTGAAATGGATGTTGATCGGTATTTGAAGGAAGATGTATAGTAATCGAAATACGGAGTTGAAATGAGGCATGGAAAAAAGATAAAAAAATTGGGTAGGAAAAAGGCGCATCGTTTGGCGCTTTTAAGGAATCTGTGTCGTGCCCTGTTTATTTTTGAAAAGATCAAAACCACACTGCCCAAGGCAAAGGAGGCAAGACGACTGGCAGAACATCTGATTGAGTATGCCAAAAAAAATACGGTTGGGGCAAAAAGATTTATTTATCGTTTCATTCCTGACCATAAACTGGTAAAAATTGTCTGCGAAGAGATTGCACCAAAATTTGCCAATCGGCAGGGTGGATATACACGGATCTACCGGCTTGGTCCGCGACTCGGCGATGGTGCTGAGATGGCAATATTAGAATTGGTTGAAAAAAGCGATCCAGGCAAAATTGACCAGCGTAGAAAATTGATCGAACATCGCTGGTTACCTGAAAAAGAGAAGAAGGTAGAGAAACCGAAGAGGGAAAAACCGAAGAAGGAAGAAAAAAAGGAAAAGGAATTGCCGAAAAAAGAGGCAAAACCTAAGGTAGAAAAAAAGACCAAAAAAGAGAAAAAACAGCTTGCCAAGAAAGAGAAAAAAGAAAAGAAACAGAAAAAAGGCAAAAAGAAAAAATAGCAATTTTTACTGACTTATTGAATGCATAAAGTCCATTTTAAAATGGACGGCGTAAAATGATTACCCTCGGTATCGAAACATCCTGTGACGAAACTTCAATTGGTATCATAAGAGAAAATAAAGTTCTCGCAAATATCGTATCATCCCAGGTTGCCCATACAAAATACGGTGGTGTTGTGCCTGAACTCGCCG
Source organism: Caldifarciminota bacterium (assembly GCA_965649105.1). Classification (GTDB taxonomy): domain Bacteria; phylum Hydrothermota; class Tepidihabitantia; order SM23-42; family JAOAFX01; genus JAOAFX01. The sequence goes on along the minus strand of CBFGJP010000003.1, from coordinate 25,132 downwards.
CGCGGAATCATATCAAAGTATTATTGCCATTGATCAAAATTGCGTTTGAGACTGCAGGGATTGGTTTGAATGAGGTCTCTTTAGTCTCGGCAACCCGGGGTCCAGGTTTATTGGGTGCACTGTTGACTGGGCTTGCTTTTGCAAAATCTCTGGCAATTGGTTTGAAGCGTCCATTTATTGGTGTCAATCATCTTGAAGGACACATTTATGGTTTGTTTTTCAATAAAAAGGTGCCCCGGTGCCCTTATCTGGTATTGCTCGTTTCAGGGGGACATACTGAACTCATTTTCGTTGAACAGGAGTTCCGATATAAAACCCTGGGCAGGACCCTTGATGATGCCTGTGGTGAGGCATTTGATAAAGTGGCAAAGATGATCGGTTTGCCATATCCAGGAGGTCCTTATATTGAACAGGCAGCACGATATGGCAATCCCGCAAAAATTAAATTCCCCGTTCCCCAACCCGGGGGTTTTAATTTTAGCTATGCCGGATTAAAGACGGCGGTTTTGTATTATATCCGTGATAACAAAAGATATAACAAAAACGATGTTGCCGCTTGTTTTCAGGAGTCCGCATTAGAACATTTGCTTCAGGTTTCAAAACGTGCAATAGAATATACGAAAGTTAAATATTTTGGAATTGTTGGTGGCGTTTCCGTCAATAAAATACTCAGAGAAAAATTTTTAGAACTTTCGGCATTAATGGGTTTTGAATTATATCTTCCGGCAGCTCAATTTTGTACCGATAACGGGGCGATGATTGCACTGGCAGGTAAGAAGAGATACAAAAAATTTGGACCTTCGGATGTCAATGTTGATGCAATTGCCCGTGAAACACTGGACCAGATTTCCATTTAATTAATTCTTTCCAGTCCAGTAATCAAACAATTACTTTGTGAGGGCGAAGATTATTTTTGATTTAAACCGATGCCTTGACTTTAACGAGATATCGTGTATAATCTAATCAGTATGAAACATCTATATGATGTAATAGTGATCGGGGGAGGACCTGTAGGCTCTTATACTGCAAAAAGACTTTCTAAACATGGATTAAAAGTATGTGTCTTTGAGCAGAAGAAAAAGATCGGGCATGGTGTGATCTGCACCGGTGTTATCAGCACCGAATCTTTTAAAAAATTTGACCTACCTACCGATTCTATTCTTACCGAGATTAGTTCTTTCACCTTTGTTTCACCAGAAGATCAGAGACTGGAATATATTGCATCTAAACCGGTTGCCTATGTTGTTGACAGGCAATTATTTGACCAGCGACTTGCAGAACTTGCCCAAAGGGAAGGTGTGGATTTTAATCTTGGCATAAAAGTGAACAGGATAGAAAAAGACCGCAGGTATTACAAAATAAATGCGGATGGTAATAGTTTTTTCTGCAGATTTGTGATTATTGCAACCGGCATAAAATATCAATTGCAGAAAAAAATTGGTCTTGGTACACCAACGCAATTCCTTTACGGTTCACAGATAGAACTACCCAAAAAAGTTAACCCACATAACATTGAAATATATCTGAGCCAGAAATATGTTCCTGGTTCCTTTGCCTGGGTTGTGCCGGTTAATAAAAATATGGTACGCATTGGTATGATAATCGAAAGAAACGGCAATATCTATTTAAAGAGATTTTTAAAAAACAGACTGATGTTTGACCATAGTATTTTAAACCAGAATAGTGTAGGCATAAAACCGATTGTGTATGCCCCGATTAAAAAGAGTGTTTGGGAGAGGATACTCGTGGTTGGTGAGGCCGCCGGTCAGGTCAAGACAACGACCGGGGGTGGTATTTTTATGGGACTTTTTTGTGCGGACATAGCGGTGGATTATATTACGAGGTCTTTAAAGAATGGTGGATCAATCTATGGATATGATATTGCCTGGCGTTCTGCATTATCACCGGAAATTGAGATTGGCAAAAGAGTCCGGAAGGTTGCTTCAAAATTAAGTGACCGCACAATTGAGCGTCTGTTTACCTTTGTAAAACACAATCGTTTTTGGGTTGATTTATTGATTCCTAAAATAAAATTTGATTTTCATTCGGACCTGCTTTTTTTCTGTCTGAAAAGTTTTTCACATTTGATCAAAACCCCTTGACATCAGGGTATTTTTAAATATAATCATACATTATGAGAAAGCTTGCAAGAGATAAAGATTTTATTGCTAAAGTACAAGAAATAAGTCAGCAGAATATTGCTGATTGTTATCAGTGCGGTCGATGCACAGCCGGCTGTCCATTTGCCGAATTTATGGATGAACCACCCAACCGCATAATACGATACATTCAACTCGGCTATAAAGATGATGTTTTGAAGGCACAAAGTCCCTGGTTCTGTGCTGCCTGTTTGGTGTGTGAATCAAGATGCCCTCGGGGTGTTGACATACCACGCATAATGGAGGCGGTGCGAACAATTCATCTGCGTGTCAAAGAACAACTGATTGATGTTGATAAGATTGATAAAGAGTTATTAAAAGATGCTCATCCTTTGGTATTGATGAGCGCTTTATATAAATATTCCTACTGATTATGCAAGTATCATATTATCCTGGTTGCGATTTGTATACAAAGGCAAAGGTTTTTAACAATTCTATTAAAGCAGTGTTCAACGCTGTAAATATAGAATTGAAAGAACTGACAAACTGGTATTGCTGTGGTACTACATTTACACTGGCCCGTGATAATAAAATGTCTCTGATTGCTCCATTAAGAATTCTGGCAAAGGCGCAAAAAGAAAATGGTGCACTGCTCGTGCCTTGCTCTATTTGCTACAACACCCTGAAAAGGGCGAACTATATTTTCAGAAATGACCCGGAGACTATGGAGATTATCAATGAGCACCTGGGTGAAGAGTACAATGGTGAAGAAAAAATAATCCATCCGTTTGAATTTATCAGAGAACACAAAGAGGAGTTCAAAAGTGGTGTGAAAAAGAGTCTGGGAAATCTAAAACTGGGTTGTTATTATGGGTGTTACCTCCTGCGGCCAAATGATGAAATAGGTTTTGATGATCCTGAATCACCGACGATTATGGAAGAATTTGTGCAGTTAATGGGTGCTCAACCGATTAATTTTCCGTTGAAAGTTGAATGTTGCGGTTCATACCTTATTGTTAATTCTCCTGAAGCAGCACTTGAGGCATCTTATAAAATTTTAAAGAATGCCCGGGAAAGAGGAGCTGAAGCAATCATTACTTCCTGTCCTGTCTGCCATTATAATCTTGATAATTTCCAATCAAAAATTGCTAAAATACATTCTGACCATCAGTTTATTCCGGTTTTCTATTTCAGTCAGATAATGGCGATGGCTTTTGGTTTACCAATTGAAGTATGGGGTCTTGAATATAACAAGGTTAATCCAACAAATTTATTAAAGGAAAATAAAATATTATGAGAAACTATGAGGCAATGTTTATATTTCATCCTGGATTAAAGGATGAACAATTAGAAAAAGAAGCCGGTACTGTGGAAGAAATTATAAAAACAAGCGGTGCTGGCAGTGTCCGATATCAATTACTGGGAAAGAAGGCTCTTGCGTATCCAGTGGAAAAACAAAAAGAGGGTTATTATGTTAATTATGAGTTTTCTATCGAGTCTGATAAGATTGAAAGCATTAAGGATAGATTGAAACATCGCAGTAATGTGTTGAGGTTTATGATAATTGCCAAGGAGAAAAAGAGATGAATCAATTAAGGCTGGGCTATCTTAATTCCGTCCATCTCATTGGCCGTCTTGTTGCTGACCCTGAATTGCGTTATACCCAGAAAGGTGCACCGGTTTGTTCTTTCCGGGTAGCTACTACCCGGAAATTTAAAAATCGCGAATCAGGAGAAACCCATGAAGAAACACTTTTTGTTACGATAGTTGCCTGGCGGAGACAGGCCGAACTTGTTAACGACTTTCTTAAGAAAGGGAGCGCAGTTTTAATTGAAGGTAGATTAAGGTCACGACAGTGGGAGACAGAAAGTAAAGAGAAGCGGTCGGTCATTGAGGTCGTTGCACATAGGATACAATTCCTTGATGTGCCCGAGACGGGCAGCGAGACCGGTGGCAATGCCCCGATTGAAGCCGAGGAAGAAATTAAGGAAGAAGATAATATCGATACCCCATTTTAATCAAAAAGGAGAGATACTGTGACAAAAAAATGTCGGTTATGTGAGACCAATGTAAAAGTTATTGATTATAAAGATACTGCACTTTTGAAGGGTTATATAAATGAACGTGGTAAGATACTTGCCGCGCGTTTGACTGGTTTATGTGCCAAACACCAGAGAAAACTTGCTCAGGCAATCAAACGTGCTCGTGAGATTGCCCTATTGCCATACGAAATTAAATAAAATGAAAGTAATTCTTATAAAAGATGTTGCAAAACTGGGTAAGAAGAATGATGTTGTTGAAGTCAAAGATGGGTATGCACGAAATTATCTTATTCCCAATAAACTTGCGATACCTGCTACTTTGGGCAATATCAGGGGTCTGGAAAAGAGTAGACGGCATTTCGCCCAGGGCATAGAAAAAGTCAGAAAACTAAGCGAGCAGATTGCTGAGAGAATAAATAATTTGAGTGTAAAGACTACGATCAAAACCGGTATAGATGGTAAATCGTTTGGTTCTATTGGTCCTAAAGATATTGTAGAAATGTTAAAGGCGGAAAATATTGAGATCGATAAAAAACAGATTGAATTGGAAGAACCGATAAAGCATCCTGGGATTTATGATATCACCGTTCGTTTACCACAACAGGTAACTGCAGTATTTAAATTAGTTGTTGTGGAGGAGGGAAAATCTTAGAGGTATTCGTTAGTGGTGTTGTTGAAGACCAGCAGTTTCACAATTATGTAGTTTTACTCAAAGAGAGATACGGAGAAAGAACATTACCAATATGGATTGGGGATAATGAGGCAATGGCGATTGCGATGTTTCTGGAGGGTATAAAGCCGGCAAGACCCCTTACCTATGATCTGATGAAAATATTGCTTGATGCGCTTGAAAGTAAAATTATAAAGATTGTTATCAATGATTTAAAAAATGAGACATATTATGCGCGGATTTATCTGGAAGTGGATGGTAAAGTGGTTTCTGTTGATGCGCGACCTTCTGATTCAATTGCCCTTGCCCTTCGTTCCAATGCGGCAATCTTTGTTGAGGATGCCATAATGGAAAAGAATGGAATAGTATTCAAGGGTGATAGTGTGGAAGAAGAACTCAAAAACAAATTACGTGATACCAAACCGGAAGAATTCGGTAAATACGAAATAAAGTAATTTACTCATTCCCATTCAAAAAAACAATGGATAAATTTGTACACGATGTGCGTAAAAACTGGGAGGAATTTGCTCAGAAAGACCCATTATGGTCCATTCTTCCACTTCCCGAAAAAAAGAATAACCGTTGGAAAATAGATGAATTGTATAAGACCGGGCACGATGAGATAGAATCGGTTATGAATTATATTAAAGGGCTAAAATTAAATATAAAATATGAGCGTGCACTTGATTTTGGTTGTGGCGTTGGTCGTCTGACCCAGGCATTGTGTGGCTATTTTGATGTATGTATCGGAGTTGATATCTCGTTGGGTATGCTCAAAATCGCCAGTAATTATAATAATTATAAAGAAAGGTGTTCATACATTCTTAATTGTTCTTCGAATTTGAAGATCTTTAAAGATACTGTTTTTGATTTTATATATTCAAATATTGTATTTCAGCATTTACCACCGGCATTAACACTGGGTTATATTAAGGAATTTTTGAGGATAATTAAAAAAAATGGAATAATCGTCTTCCAGATTACAACCGACATAATTGGATTAAAAAACAGATTAAGGCGGTTCGTGAATTTTATTACCCCCACTCCATTCCGGTATCTTTATAAAAAATTACGGTATAAAACCTGGGGAATTAAGGATATGTACTGGATAAAAGAAGGCATATTAAATGATTTTATAAGAGCAAATGGCGGGATAATAATAGATTGTGTAGATGATTATTCTTCAATGCCGAGATATAAAGGCAAAAGATACTGTATTACAAAGTAAATAACAGATAAATATTGACTATTAAAATAATATGAATATAATGGATTGTGATTATTGACCCGATTGATTTAAAGATTTTACGCCATCTTGAAGCCCAGGGTTATGTTCCGATTATTGAAATTGTCAATAAGTTCCATATTAAACAGGATGAGATTTTCTTGCGTATCCAGAATTTTGAAGAAAACGGACTGATAACTAGTTATGGAATAAAATTATTTATTCCCGGGATTGCAGGCGGTAAGTGGTATCGTGGATGCGCATTTGTTGATGCAGATATTGAACCTGAAATAGCGAAGATATATCCTCTCACTGAAGAGGTGATTATCAATACCACATTACCGCAGGGAATACTTCCGTCGTGTTCCTACTTCTTCTATGCACGAGATTTAAAGCACTGCTACAGATTGTTAAATAAGACTTTCGGCGTGAAATATGTAGAGATATACAAAATTGCTGAATACAATATCTCCGTGCCCTATGAGTTGACAAAAGATGAGTGGCAACTGATTTATCAACTATCGTGTTCAAAGATAAATTTTGCAAGAATTTATGAGATAACGGAGAACCCCACGATTGATGCTGATGTTCAACTCGCAAGATTGATGCAGAATCGTAAAAATCGCCAGGGTGTATTTTCGGTTTTCCCCAATATCAACTGGAACCTTATAAAAAACTTTGCTCATATTCATCTCGCCATCACAACCCGTATGAGACCTAATGAACTAAAAAAATTTTTAAAGCAATATATGATTCCCGCCGATATTTTCAGTAAATTCAAAAAGAAATACCTTCAATTAGAATTTGATCTGTGGGGGTTTTCTGAGATGTTTAAAATATTAGAGCGGATAAAGCAAGAAAGACGTATTACAATCCACGGGATTTCCATTGCCAATCATAATGAAATCTGTGATGATTGGATCAAGAGTTTTATAAAAGAAAAGGCAATTTGAACTATGAAGAAATTTATTTTGCTTCTTATACTCTTTTTAATTTTTTTAAATATTGGATGTCGAAAGGAAAAGAAAGAGGTTAAAAAGGAAGTCGAATCGGTCTATACCGAAACTAAAAGAATTCTTAAAAAAAATGAAGTTTTACAGTCAGTACTAACCGGCTTATTAAACGACCCGGAACTCGCCAACGATATTATAAATTTATTGAAAAAGTGTGATTTTCCTTTCCGTAGATGCCTACCTGGTGATTCTTTGATTGTTTTGAAAGAGGGTGGGGTATTCAAAAAACTCACCTACTTTAAAAATCCCCTGACGGTGTACTATATAATGAATAATAGAGGATTTTTAAGTCTGGCGATGAAATTTCCTTATATCACCAGTGTTAAGAATTATCTTAAGGGTTGTATAAATTCTACTCTTTACGAATCAATGCTCAAAAGGGGGGAGAGCCCGATGCTGGTTTATAAATTCGCTGATATCTTCGCCTGGGAGATTGATTTCACTACTGAAACGCAGAACGGCGATTCGTTTATGGTTATTTTTGACAGAGTATATTGCGACTCCCAATTTGTAGATTACTCAAATATTACTTTTGTTAAATACAAAGGAAGGGTGGGTGAATTCTATGGTATTTATTTTAAAGACCCCACCGGTTACGACGATTATTACAATTTAAAAGGTGAATCCTTACGCAAGGCATTGCTCAAATCACCTTTGAAATACAGTTATATTAGTTCATATTTTGCAAAAAAGAGGTATCACCCAATCTTAAAGGTCTGGCGCCCCCACCATGGGCTTGATTATTCAGCACCAATCGGTACACCAGTCTCTTCAATTGGTGATGGTTATGTGACTTTCAAGGGATGGAAGGGTGGTTATGGCAATCTTGTAGAAATAAAGCATAAGAATAATTTTAAGTCAAGATACGGTCATCTTTCACGGTTTGCTAAAGGCATTTTCCAGGGGAAACATGTCAAAATGGGCGAACTCATTGGCTATGTTGGTTCTACCGGGCTTTCTACTGGTCCACATTTACATTTTGAATTGCATAAAGATGGAGTGCCGATAAATCCCTTGACTGTTAAACTACCAAGGGCACCATCGGTAAAGAAGGAATATATAAGAGAATTTGAGAACCTGCGCGATTCGCTCCTTGCAGTGGTCTTTGATACTATAAAAGTAAATACAAGGTAGTATAAATAATTAAATGTTTTTTAACAAATTATTTATTTTTGCTACTTGATGAAGGAGGTTTGCAATGCCGATCCATTTAAGGGCAAACAAAGGTGATTATGCAGAGACCGTTTTGGTTGTTGGTGACCCGGGAAGGGCAGAGGTTATCAGTCAGAGATTGAATGATGTTCATTTGGTAAACAAAAATCGGGGATTACTGGGTTACACCGGTTTTTACAAAGGCAAAAGGATTTCAGTTCAGACAACCGGAATGGGTTGTCCATCTGCGGCGATTGTGGTAGAAGAATTAATACAACTAAATTCAAAAAGAATAATTCGCATTGGAACCTGCGGCGGTATTGCCCAACATATAAACTCGCTGGATATGATATGTGCCTTGACATCTGCACCATATGATGGCACGACATTTTCATATCTTGGTGGTGAACCGGTTGCGCCTTATGCAACATTCAAAATTTTAAAGACAGCGGATAATATTGCAGAAAAAATGGGATTGAATTTATACTTTGGTGGCATTGCAAGTGTAGATGTATTCTATAGCCCGGATCCTGATTATGTGCCGAAACTTCAAAGAAAGGGAATCCTTGCTGTGGAAATGGAGACGAGTCTTATTTATTATCTCTGCAACCGGAGTAATCTTGAGACGGCTTCATTTTTGCTTGTTTCTGATGTGGTGGGCAGGGGTGAAGAATTTACAAAGTTTGTTACGGATGAAGAACTCGGACAGGGTATGGAAAAGTTGATTACCCTGGTGTTGGAAGTCTGTGTCGTGCTGGGTTAATATAAAAGGAGGTAAAGATGGAGAAATGGCGTTGCGGGGTTTGTGGGTATATTTATAATCCCGAGATCGGCGATCCAGAAAGTGGGATTGCCCCGGGTGTTTTTTTTGAGGAACTTCCGGATTCCTGGGGATGTCCGGAATGCGGAGCCGAGAAGGAATTGTTCGAACCCTGTGGTGAGGAAGGTGATGATTTTGGCATGTATTAAGGGCATTTTTTAATGAAGAGGAGCATAGATATATTATTGTTGATAATCTGGATTGTGGTGATATTTTTTTTAACTGGTTATCCCGGGTTTGAGACACCCAAGATAAAAGAATTTCCCATAGACAAACTCTATCACTTTTTGCTTTTTTTTATATATGGATTGTTGGGATTGAGAGTTCTTGGTGCAGGAGTCTATTTTTTATCAGGATTGATTATTGTAATGACTGCGGAATTCCAGCAGATTTTCATACCTGGAAGGGACTTTGAATTGCTTGATATATTAGCAGGCGTAATCGGTCTTTTATGTTTTTATCTAATAAAGAAAGGGATTAAATGATAAAATATCAGAGACCCAAAGGAACAAGGGATATTTATGGCTTGGATTTAGAGCGCATTGAACTTGTAAACCAGAGAGCAAGGAAATTTTTCAAACAAAATGGTTTTAGAGAGATAAAGACTCCGACCTTTGAATCAATTGAACTTTTTGTCCGTTCCATTGGCGAGCACACCGATATTGTAGAAAAAGAAATGTATACATTTGAGCATGATGAAAGGTTATATGTGCTACGACCCGAAGGGACAGCTTCTGTTTTGCGCGCAGTCTTGGAAAATAAAATAAATCCACCCTGTCGATTCCTTTATATTGGTCAGATGTTTCGCAAGGAAAAACCCCAGAAGGGTAGGTATCGTGAATTCCTGCAAATTGGTGTTGAACTGATTGGTGAATCTGCACCGTTTTATGATGCAGAATGTGTAAATCTGGCAAAGACATTCTTGAATTCAATTGGTGCAAAAAATTTTGTTATTGAATTGAATTCAATTGGCTGTCCCGTGTGCCGGCAGGAATATAAAAATATCCTCAGTGATTTTTTGAAATCAAAGAAAGATTCCCTGTGTCTTGATTGTCAGCGGCGGTTTGAAAAGAATTTTTTACGAATATTTGATTGTAAAAATAATATCTGTCAGATGATTTATGAAGAGGCGCCAAAGATTACTGATAATTTGTGCAGTGATTGTCAGATGCATTATTCGCAGACCAAAGAATTTCTAAAAAAGTTAAATATTGAGTTTGCTGAGAATAAAAAACTTGTGCGGGGTCTTGATTATTATACAAGGACCGTTTTTGAATTTAAATTAAAAGGTTTAGGTGCCCAGGATACCATTGTTGCGGGAGGGCGATATGATTTATTGATGAAAGAACTCGGTGGAAATGATACACCCTGTATTGGCTGGGCAATGGGTGTGGAGAGGATGCTCATTGCTTTATCCGAAGATATCCCAGAGATTGAAAAAACTAAAACCTTCTTTATCGCGGTGATGGGTGAGGATTTATTCTATGAAGGTATTAAATTGAGGGAAATGATTATAAATAAAGGCGGAATTTGCCTTTTGGGCAATCCTCTTGATAAGATTAAAACACAATTAAAGGATGCAAACCATTATCGGGCAGATTATGTAATTATTTATGGTGAAGACGAGGTTAAAAAAGGTGTTTATACAATAAAGGATATGTTAACCGGGGAACAAAAGGAGATTACCAGAACAGATTTAGAAAATTATCTGAATTCTATTATGTATTAGCAAAATTTATTGAAAGATACTAAAGAAGGGGCACCGAGGGCGCCCCTTCTTCTTTTATTGGAGTTAGAGTTTAGTGAATCATCACAACCTTACTGAATTGTTTGGAATTGTCGGTTTTCAGTTCTACAAAATAGATACCATTTGGTAGATTGAGTTTGTGGTTAAACTGGTATTCGCCCGGATTGAATTTTTGATTCAGAATCTGTTCAACAATTCTGCCCGTCAGGTCATAGACCTGAATCGTTACCAGTTTTTGGTCATTAAGGGTGAACTTCACATTCAATAATCTATTTGTAATGGTGTTGCAGATGAAATCTTCTTTAACTGCAGTTTTGCTAATTTTCTCTTCAATTCCTACTGTTCCAATGCCACCAGTGATGGCATAGGCAAAGCCCATTGGTGCATTGGGCACATTCTGCCCGGCGATAGTCAGTCTCCAGACCCCAATAACAGGGTTATTTACCCTGAAGCACTCTTCAACATTCCTGTTATCCCAGGTCGTGGGATTGGCAGCGGACTGTCCGCTTGTATATTGGTTGCCGCGATAATAGGTGCCATTGGGTGCAGTAAGGGTGACATTCAAATCGTTGATGAGCGTTATAGATGCATTTGCTGCTGCAGCGGTATCGGTCCAGGCAACTGCAACCCTGAGTGGCAGGGTTGAGGTCGTGACAACAAATGAATCAGTCTTTGATTGACCTGTCCCAACGCCAACTGTATCATCCTTTATAATCAGTTTTCTTGTATCATCTGAAAAATACAGGACACTATCTACATCAATGCGTCCCCAGCCGATATCAAAACTGGGAATTACATAAGAACCTACATTCGGGTCACAGGAGACCATTGCCATTGCCCGCAGAAGTGCGGCACTCTGATATTTTATTGAATCCGCAGGATTCGCAGCACCTGATGGATAAAAACCAGCAAGCAGGTAATGCCGGATCAAACCTATTGAACCATTTGTAGCGGGTGTTGCCATACTTGTTCCGGACATTGACCAGTATGAGTTTGTCGTCCCACCCTGGGCAGAATAAATGATATCTCCTGGTGCTACGAGATTTGGTTTAATTCTGTTGTCCTGGGTTGGACCGCGGCTGGAAAACGAGGCAATTTGATTAGATGCGGTACCATTCTGAGTTGCACCAACCGTTATCACATTCTTAGCAATACCTGGATTCCGTATTCTTGTGGCATAGTACTCATTCCCTGCCGCATAGAGGTTTAAGAAGTCAGGATGGGCATAGATATAAGCATCAGTAGAGGCATCCTGGGTCAGATAGGTGCCGCTGGAATTTCCCCAGCCCCAGGAACCTGAATGCTGTAAAATGTTATATCCAAGTCCCCGACCAAGATAGATTGTATCATACATTGGGGCAAGATTCGTTGGGACGACGAGTCCGCCAGATGCATTGGCAATGTCAACAAAATAGATCTTTCCTTCCTTTGCCATTCCATCCCTGGTGCTCGTTCCAAAGGTCGTGTCATTCCCTGCAACTGTGCAATTGACATGTGTTCCGTGCCAGGAGACTGCAGAAACATCTCCGAATGCTGCACCTTGATATAATTTATACGCAACGACCTTTCTGTGGTTCGGGAATACACCCGGTGCATTGACCGGATTGGCAGGGTCATTATATTGCTGGTGGGACATATATATACCTGAGTCGGTCGTGCTTAAGACCGTGCCGGCACCCCTTATCCCTGCATACCATACTCTCCTTGCCCCTGGGTCAGATGGGACTGTTGAGCGCCACCCCGTCTGGGTTACCCACTGACAGTTATCATTGGTAAATGTCGGCTCAGACCATAACTGAATCCACTGGACACCAGTAATCCTTGCCACTTCATCAACACGTTTCAAATCTACGATTGCATCTATCGTCTTGCATAGTTTATGGTCAATGACTTCCACAACATCAAAACCCATGGACTGGATTAAACCAGCAATAATATCTGTGTTCTCATCAGGGAATAATTGTATCGTCACCCTTGCGGTTCCTTTTCCTTCAATGACCTCCTTCTGGAGTTTATATGCAGGCTGGAAGATACCGGTCCAGCGGACAAAAGGCTTTAGATTCGCAAGGGCAACTTGCTCTTCGGTTGCATAGGCGAGTAACGCATAATTCGGAATATAGCCCACAACATTAATCCCAAGTTCTTTTATCTGATTAAGATAATGAGAATAGACTGGGCCATCAACCTGGATGAGATAATATCCAGGACCGCGATAAGAATCTATTCTCAGATTTGTTGGTAATTCAGGTTCACCAGTCCGTGTATCAAAGACAATACCATTGGAGAATGAGATAATCGTGGGATTCTCATCGGGTAGAGGGATGTATGGTTCTACCGGAGAGGGAGTATGGATATCAACCGCATAAGCAATTACAACGACTATTAACAGGGACACCCACTTCATATAACCTCCTTTCAAGGATTAACTCCCTATTTTATTATAATAATAATAATTATAATAAAGAAGTCAAGTGCTAAAATAAGAATTTCTGAATTTGTTCCATTTTCAAGTAAAAGGGATGTCAGAAACATCCATAACTAACTAGTAGATTTTGAATCATGATTTGGTTTTAAATTTAGCCGATAAACAAGGGCGTTTAACGATACGGGCGGCAAAAACGTATAACATATAATGGATTTCTATACTCTGTACATCCTTGACTTTCATCCTCTTATGCATATAATTACATTATGGAAAAATTCAAAAGAGAGGTCTATTCTTGGATAATTGTGATACTCGTGGTATTGATTCTTCGGGCAGTCTTTGTTGAAGCGTATGTCATACCCACGGGCTCAATGGAAAAGACCCTCCTTATTGGAGATGCACTACTTGTTAACCGTTTTATCTACGGCATAAAATTTCCATATACCCAATTCCAGATGATCCCGGGCAGGATGCCTAACCGGGGTGAGATAATAGTTTTCAAATATCCATTTGAGAATCGTGATTTCGTGAAAAGATGTGTGGCAGTAGAAGGGGATACAGTAAAAATTGTCAATAAAGTTCTTTATGTAAATGACAAACCTGTTGATGAACCATATAAAATTCATCGTGATCCCCGCATCCTTCCTGGCTACACCAGCGATGGTCCAAATTATCAAAAAAACTGGGAGAATGCAAGGTTTGCCGACCTCTATGGGATTTATATCAGGGATAACTTCGGTCCGGTTGTTGTGCCAAAGGATTGCGTCTTTGCGATGGGTGATAACCGGGATAATTCAATGGACTCCCGGTTCTGGGGACCATTACACAAAAAATATTTGAAGGGCAAACCACTGTTTATTTATTTCTCTTTTAATCCGGGTCGTGAGGCATCAAGCCTTCTGGATATATTACAATTCTGGAGATGGAAGGCAATAAGGCTCAATCGCATAGGTAGAATAATTTAGACAACAAGAATTTTTCACAGGATTTTATGCTACACAATATAAAGGAGTATTCGCTTCAGGAACTTGAGAGTATATGTAAAGATATGAATCTTGAGTCATATCGTGGACGCCAGATTTTTCAATGGTTATGGCAGAAGGGGGTCAACTATTTCAATGAGATGACAAACCTTTCGCTTGATTTGAGAAGATTATTAGCCAAAAATTTCACTATTGAAGATATAAAACTTGTAAAAAATTTAAAGGCATCTGATGGTGCAGAAAAGTATTTATGGGAATTGAGTGATAAAAATTTAATTGAATCAGTTTTTATTCCCGAACCACCGAGGAGAACCGTCTGTATATCAACCCAGGTTGGTTGTCCATTAGGATGCCTTTTTTGTGCAACGGGCTTATTGGGTTTAAAGAGAAATCTTAAAGGATTTGAAATTGCCTCACAAATTCAACTTGTTCAGAAATCAATCAAAGATAAATTGACCAATATCGTTTTTATGGGAATGGGAGAGCCGCTCTTGAATATAGCCAATGTTTTTACCGCACTTGAAATTATCACATCATCAATCGGACTCGGTATAAGCCAGCGCCATATTACAATCTCAACCGCCGGAATAATTGAAGGTATTGATAAACTTTTAAATTCAAAATGGAAGGTCAAACTCGCAATTTCCTTGAATTTTGCCGACCAATCAATGCGTGAAAATTATATGCCCGTGGCAAAAAAGAACCCTTTAAAAGAAATTTTGAAACTGGCAAGATTATATTCTGCAAAAAAGGAGCTCGTTACATTTGAATATGTATTGATTAAAAATTTGAATGATTCTCAAAAAGATGCGCACCAACTTTTAAAACTATTAAAGGGCATTCCTTCAAAGATAAACTTGATTCCTTATAATCCTTATCCGGAACTCTTCTTTGAGACACCTTCTCCGGATACAGTTACAAAATTCCAGGAGATATTATTTGATTCAGACCACCCCGTCACCCTGCGTAAGTCAAAGGGAAAAGAAATCTTCGCCGGTTGCGGTCAGCTCGCCAGTGCGTTTACAGACGCCTGAAATGCAGAAACCGGGTCTTTTTTATTTAATTTTACTGACTACTTCCTTCAATAATTTTCCGCTAAAACTTCGTAGTAAGACTGTGGATGTCTGCATGCCGGGCATTCCTTTGGTGCCTCGGTTCCTTCATAGATATATCCGCAATTCCTACAATGCCACTTAACAACTTTGTCCTTTTTAAATACCGTTTTATTCTTTACATTCTCAATCAGTTTTCTGTACCGGGATTCATGGAATTGTTCAATCTCGGCAATCTCCCTGAATGATTTAGCAATCTCCGGGAATCCTTCTTCATCAGCAATCTTTGCAAAGTCAGAATATAATTTTGACCATTCAAATCTTTCACCATCTGCCGCGGCCTGGAGATTTGTCAGGGTATCCTTTATCATTCCGGCAGGAAATCCTGCTGTGATTTCAACATCGCCACCTTCAAGATACTTGAAAAATACCTTGGCGTGTTCTTTTTCATTATCTGCGGTCTCAAGAAATATGCCGGAGATTTGTTCAAATCCTTCTTTTTTTGCAGTAGAAGCAAAATATGTATAACGATTCCGTGCCTGGCTTTCACCAGCAAAGGCAATCAATAAGTTTTTTTCCGTTTTTGTTCCTTTCAACGACTTTCCCATATATGCTCCTTATCTAATAGTTGATTTTATCAATTCTGCTACCTGTGCCGGTGTCTCACCCACCTTTACACCTGCCGACTCAAGTGCCTTTATTTTTTCTGCAGCAGTGCCGGCGGTTCCGGAGATTATGGCACCTGCATGACCCATCCGCTTATCCGGTGGAGCGGTCTTACCTGCGATAAAACCGAAGACCGGCTTTTTAAAATATTTTTTGATATATTCTGCAGTATCCTGTTCATCCCTGCCACCAATCTCACCAACAATCACGACTGCCTCGGTCTCAGGGTCTTTGGCAAATAATTCAAGACAGTCAATGAACTTTGTTCCAATTATCGGGTCGCCACCAATCCCGATACAGGTTGATTCTCCAAGTCCGGTCTTTGTAATATGGTCAACGATTTCATAGGTAAGGGTTCCGCTACGCGAAATCACGCCGATCTTGCCTTTTTTGAATATATGCCCGGGTAAAATGCCTACCTTTGCCTCACCCGCGGAAACAAGCCCCGGTGAGTTCGGTCCGATGAGCCGGCACTTTTTATCTTTTAAATATGCCATAATTTTTACCATTTCAATGGTAGGAATGCCTTCAGAGATGCATACGACCAATTCTATACCCGCATCAATTGCCTCATACATCGCCCCGGGTGCAAATTTTGCCGGCACAAATATCACAGATGTATTCGCCCCGGTCTTTTTTACGGCCTCAGCAACCGAATTGAATACCGGTACATCTTCAACCACTGTTCCACCCTTACCCGGTGTTACACCAGCAACAATATTTGTTCCATAGTTTAACATCTGGCGTGTATGAAAACTACCATCACGGCCGGTGATACCCTGAACAACCAATCTTGTATTTTTATTTACCAAAATACTCATTGAATCTCCTTTATTTCAATAATTCAATTGCCTTTTTTGCACCTTCATCCATCGTCTTGGCGAATATCAAACCGGCTTCTTTGAGAATCTCCATTGCCTTATCTTCATTTGTGCCAATGAGACGCGCAACGATTGGCTGTTTAATATTCAAAGATTTCTTTGCCTCAAGGATTCCCAATGCTACATCGTCACAACGCGTGATACCACCGAAGATATTGAAGAATATCACCTTCACATTTTTGTCGCGCAAAAGGATCTCCAGTGCATTTTTTACTTTTTCCGGAGAAGAAGACCCGCCAATATCAAGAAAGTTTGCAGGCTCGCCGCCAAAGTGTTTGACCAAATCCATCGTTGCCATAGCAAGCCCTGCACCATTTACCACACAACCGATATTACCATTTAATTTAACATAAGATAAATCCCTTTCCCGGGCAAGCAATTCGTTTTCGTCTTCGCTTTCCCGGTCCCTTATCGCCTCAATCTCGGGATGGCGATAAAGACCATTATCATCAAAATTTATCTTGGCATCAAGGGCGATGAGATTTCCGTCTTTATCCACCACAAGGGGATTTATCTCAGCAAGTGATGCATCGTTTTCAATAAAGAGCCTATATAGTTTGTCAGCAATTGAGGCACACTCAAATGCGGTCTTGGAACTGCCATATAAAAATAAACCGATCTCCCTTGCCTTGTGTTCAAGCAGGCCGAGCAAGGGGTCGGCATAAACTTTATATATTGCTTCTGGTTTCTGCTTTGCAACCTCTTCAATCTCGACACCGCCTTCTTTACAGGCCATTAACACGGTCTTTTTTTCATTGCGGTCAATGATAATCCCGAGATAGGCTTCGGAGGCAATACCTATCGCCTCGGATACCAGCACTTTTTTTACCGGTATGCCTTTGATTTTCATATCGAGTATCTGGGTACCATAGGTCTTAACCTCTTCTTCGGTCTTTGCCACCTTTATTCCACCTGCCTTACCTCTGCCGCCGACCATTACCTGTGCCTTTATAACACAGGGAAGTCCTATTTCTTTTGAAGCCTGAATTACTTCATTAATATTAAAACAGACCTTTTCTTTTGGCACGGGAATGCCATATTTTTTGAAAAAATCCTTTGCTTGATATTCATGGATTTTCAAATTACCTCCTTAATTGGGCGGATTATTATACCAATTTTAAGAATAAAGTCAAGATAACCCTATAGGGTTTAAAATAAAAGGTGAGACAAATTTCCTTATGATTCTTGACTTTCATTTCTGTCTTTATAAAATATGTTGTGCCGAAGATAAAATTGCTTTCAGAGGATGTTCGTTCAAAAATTGCCGCGGGTGAGGTCATAATCAGACCCGCCTCAGTGATAAAGGAACTAATTGAGAATGCCCTTGATGCGGATGCAAAGAGGATCGAGATTGAGATTGAATCAGGGGGCAAATCAAAATGTCTTGTCAATGATGACGGGACCGGGATGTCTCGTGCAGATGCACTTTTATCAATAGAAAGGTATGCAACGAGTAAGATTGAACATATTGAGGATATTGAGAAGATAAACACCTTCGGATTTCGAGGTGAAGCGCTGGCGAGCATTGCCCAAGTATCCCATTTTGAACTTGAGACCTTTGATGGGACGGAAGGAACAAAGATAATAGTTGAAGAAGGAAAGGTAAAACAGGTCATTGATACCTATCGGGAAAGGGGTACAAGGGTGAAGGTATCAGAACTCTTTTACAACCTCCCTGCACGAAGGAAGTTTTTAAAATCAGATGAATATGAGCGCCGTCTCATAATAGACCTGGTAAAGACATATGCTATCATTGCTCCCGGGGTTCATTTCGTTTTAAATGAGGAAAGTAGAAATATCTTGAATCTGCCGCAAACAAAGGATTTAAAATCCCGGTTATATCAAATCTATCCTCTCCGCTTGGTTGAGAGGTTGCTATTATTTGAACTGGATGTAGGAGAGATAAATTTTTATGGCTTTATATCACCCTTTAATATCGGTGAAAGGTTTAATTTAAATATGCTTTATGTGAACTCAAGACCGGTAAGGTATCCACGCATTACCAGGGTGCTCTCTGAAATATATCAGAATCCGAAGGAACCACCCATTTATATATTGAATATAAATCTTCCACCCCAGATGCTCGATGTCAATATCCATCCCACAAAGAATGAGGTGAAGATAAAAGAAGAAAGGTATGTGATAGATCTCTTGACGCAGGGAATAAAGGAGAAACTCTTTCATAGGACATCAGAAAAGGAATACACTGAAGAGAAAATCTTTTCTCCAGCAGCAGATGCCAGATTTGTCCAGGAGGCATTTATCCCTTATTCTGAGGTTTCAGAAAAGACAAAATCACCGGCAGGTGAGGGTGGTGAGTTCTGGCAGTTGCATAACACATATATCTTTGCCCAGACGAGCACCGGGCTCATAATCATTGACCAGCACGTAGCACACGAAAGGATACTTTACGAATCCATTATGAATAATCGTGGTCCGTCCCAACATCTATTGTTTCCCATAACAATAGAGCTCAATCCAGAGGAATATCGTATATACCAAATGACAAAGGATAATTTAAAAGGACTCGGCATTGAATTCAAGGAATTTTCCGGTCGGACCCTGGTCATTGATACCCTCCCTTCGGATACAAAGGTTACCAGGGAGGACCTCCAGGGATTTTTCAGCGAGATTGGGAGTCTGGGTAAGTTGATGAATCAGCAAAGCGAACTCGCAAAGGTCGTTGCCTGCAGGATGGCGATAAAGGCAGGGCAGAAACTATCGGTTGCCGAAATGCAGAATCTCATTGACCGTTTATTCGCCTGCGAGAATCCATTTATCTGTCCCCATGGAAGACCGGTGGTGATAAAGATCAGCCTTGATGATTTAGCCCGGAGATTTGGCAGATAGCAGATGCTACTATTATTTACTTTTCTTTTGAGTTTTCAAAAAGGCCTCTGGGTCAGGGCATTATCAATTGCGGTGCCCGATTCCATTCCTAGGATTATGGACCTTGCAGAACGAATGGATATAACCGACCTTTATGTCCAGGTTGTGATAAGTGGTTCTGCATACTACCGTTCCGAGATATTACCGAGGAGCCAATATCTTTCCAAAAATTCACCGCCCGATTATGAACCGTTTGATTCCATAATCAAATATGCAAAAAAGAAGAATGTAAAAGTCCATGCCTGGATAAATACATTTTTGATATGGTCTCTGGACAGTTTCCCGGATTCCACAAGGCATATCTATTATACACATCCGGAATGGTTGTTGAGGGATATAAAGGGCAGAAGTATGATTGATTATACACCAGAAGAACAGAAGGATTTCGGGCTGGAAGGGACATTCATAAATCCCTATCTTGCGGAGGTAAAGGATTTTCTAAAAAAAATCTGTGAAGAGATTTTAAAAAAATATAAAATAGATGGGATACATTTTGATTTTATTAGATTCCCGGGTATTTTCTGGGGCATAAAAGATACGCTTGTCGCAGGTCTGGTTTCCGGGCTGGGCAATCGTGATATGCGCTGGCTCACACTTTTTAGATATCCAAGACTAGAATATTTTAATCGCTGGGTTGTATATAATTTTTATCCTGAGAACAAAAAAAGGCAGAGGACAATCTATAATTTTTTAGAGCAGGTCAGGTCGGTGCTAAAGGATATTGATAAGGATTGTATCATATCCTGTGCGGTTTTTCCCAGCCCTTCAAGGGCATCATACCAGTATGCCCAGAACTGGTGGGAATGGCAGGATTTGATCGATTATCCCGTGGTAATGTCCTATACCACGGATACAAAGATTTTTAAGGATTTTCTGGACTTCTCTCTTTATAATTTTCCTTCTACAATAATGGGGATAGGATTTCTGTGGAAGGGTATGGAATTGCAGGCAAATACTGAAATCAATTATGTACGTCAGGAAAAAGGGAAAGGAGTATCATTTTTTGATTTTGCCTCGCTTGATACAATGGCTGATTTGGGTATGCTATTAGATAGCACGATGATTTTAGAGGATTTAACCCAGTTGCCAGTTCAAAATCAGGATACAAATGGATTCTTTAAAGAATTGGCAAAACCGGAGTGGATTGAAAAAGGGATGGAATATATAAGATATGGTGAGGAACTTGAATTTGCAAGATTTCTATTTTCATTATCATTAAATCCCGATAGAGATTTATCAACAATGGGTTTAGACCAGGGTAGTTTTCTGGAACAAATAAAATCAGATGTTGCAGGATTTGAATATTTGAACAGGACGATTTTGAATATCTCTGATAGACTGTATGAACCTCCCCACCGGATAATTGAATATGCATTTGTGAAGTGGAATAAGGATAGCACTGCGGTGAGGGATTCGGTGAAGAAGATAAAAAAATTGAATTTGAAGAAAGAAATATATCCGGATGGGATGGACCCTCTTTCCAAACCTGTTTTTGAGGCGAATAAAGGGGAAAGAAAAATTTTTGAAGCAAGGTCAGGGATATATGTATTTAGAGTGAAAAAAATAAAAGAGGGAGGAGCGCTGGTGAAAAAGAATAAGGTGAAATCCGAGTTATTGCCGATTTATATTTATTATACCATTAAAAGAAGATTTGATGCATTATATAATGAAAGGCAGGAAGATTATGAAAGAAATAAATAAGTACATTGACCAGACAATTTTAAAACCCGATGCGACAAAAAATGATATTTTGGCGTTTTTAGCAGGTGTAAAAAAATATAAATTCTTTTCGGCAGTTGTTAATCCATCCTGGGTTGAGTTTATTAGAAAAGAATTACCTGAAGAGATAAAGGTCTGTAGTGTAGTCGGCTTTCCACTTGGTGCATCAACGACAAAGGCAAAGGTTTATGCGACTGAAGAACTTATAAAACTTGGCTGTGATGAGATTGATATGGTAATGAATATCGGCAGGTTGAAATCAAAAGATTATAAGTATGTAGGAAAGGAGATAAAGGCGGTTGTGGAGACAGCCCAGGGAAGGATTGTAAAGGTCATCATTGAGACCTGCCTCTTGACCGAGGATGAGAAGGTCGCCTCAGCGAATATCATCAAGGAGCGCGGTGCCCATTTTGTCAAGACATCAACTGGATTTTCTAAAGAAGGGGCAAGGGTTGAGGATGTAAAATTGCTGAGGAAGGTTGTGGGACCAAATTTCGGGGTAAAGGCATCAGGCGGGATAAGGGATTATAAGACAGCGCTCGCCTTTATAAATGCCGGTGCCAACCGCATCGGCACATCTTCAGGTGAGAAGATAATGGAAGAGGCAGATATCTGAGTTGTTTCTCTGTTTTAAAATCAAAACCTTGACACCTACAGAAAATTCTCTATAATATTTCAATGAAGATTGAAGATGCAAGAAAAGAGATAGAAAGACTGCGTAGGGAGATAAATTACCACAACTATCGCTACTATGTATTAAACCAGCCTGTTATATCAGATTATGAATATGACCAGTTATACAAAAGACTTGTAGAACTGGAAAAAAGATTTCCTGAACTCATCACCCCGGATTCGCCGACCCAGCGTGTGGGTGGAGAACCATTAAAGGAATTCAAAACCGTTGAACACAAAATAAAGATGCTCAGCCTTGATAATACATATTCTGAAGAAGAACTCCTGGAGTTTGATAAACGGGTGAAGAAAGGGCTGGGTAGACCGGTAAGGTATGAGGTGACATTAAAGATTGACGGCGTTGCAGTAGCACTCCATTACAAGGATGGAAGATTCATACTCGGTGCGACGCGGGGGGATGGGATAAAGGGTGATGATATAACCCAGAATATAAAGACGATAAAGTCCGTGCCCCTGGAACTTATGACCGATGATGAAGAATTGAAGAATATTGAAGTGCGCGGTGAGGTTTATCTATCAAAAAAGAATTTTGAAAAAATAAACAAAGAAAGAGAAGAACAGGGTGAGCCAATCTTTGCTAATCCCCGTAATGCAGCAGCCGGCACCCTCAAGCTGCTTGATCCTAAAGAGGTGGCACAGCGGAATCTGGACCTTTTTATTCATACCATACCAAGTCAGCCTGGTCCCCATTATCCATCCCACTATGAAACTTTGAAAAAACTCGGTGATGCGGGTTTCAGAGTTGTGCCTCATATTGAACTCTGCACAGATATCCAGGGAGTCATAGCGTATATGAAAAAATGGGAAGGCAAGCGTGATGAACTGGAATATGAAGTGGATGGTCTGGTTATAAAGGTTGATAATTTTGCGGACCGCGAATTACTAGGATATACAATAAAGAGCCCGCGCTGGGCAATCGCCTACAAATATCCTGCACACCAGGCAATAACAAAATTAAAGGATATCCAGTTACAAGTGGGAAGGACTGGTAGGGTTACGCCCGTGGCGATACTTGAACCGGTTCTGCTTTCAGGTAGCACGATTTCAAGGGCTACCTTGCACAATGAAGATGAAATAAAAAGGAAGGATATCAGGATTGGTGACTATGTGATTATTGAAAAGGGGGGAGAGGTTATTCCCAAGGTTGTGGGTGTGGTGAAGGACCGCAGAACAGGAAAAGAAAGAATTTTTAAATTCCCAGATAAATGTCCGGTCTGTGGAGAGAAGATTTATCGGCTTGAAGAAGAAGCAGACTGGCGGTGTGTGAATTCTTCCTGTCCGGCACAGATAAAGGCAGCAATTTTGCATTTTTCTTCAAGACAGGCAATGGATATTGAAGGTCTTGGTTGGGTTCTGGTTAATAAACTAGTCGACCTCGGCATTATTAAAAGTTTTGATGATATCTATAAACTCGATGTGAAAACGATTGCTGAACTGGAAAGGATGGGTGAGAAATCTGCACAGAATTTGATAAATGCTATTGAGAAAAGTAAGGAAAGGGATTTTGTCAATGTTCTTTATGCGCTGGGCATTCCCAATGTGGGGATAAATGCATCAAATTTATTGGTCAACGAATTTAAGAATATTGACAACCTTATGAATGCGGATATGGAAAGGCTCACTTCAATTCAGGGGATAGGTGAGGTCGTTGCTGAAGGGATAATAAACTATTTCAAGAGTGCAAAGAATCGTCGTCTCATAGAGAATTTAAAAAAGGTAGGATTGAAATTTGAGACGGAAAAGGTTGTATCCGAGGGTCCGCTAAAGAATAAGATATTTGTCTTCACTGGTGAACTTTCTTCAATGACTCGTGAAGAGGCACAGGCGATCGTGCGCCAGTTGGGTGGTCATTCTTCAAGTTCAGTTTCAAAGAAGACCGATTTTGTCGTAGTTGGCAGCGAGCCCGGTTCAAAGTATGAAAAGGCAAAGAAACTCGGGGTGAAGATAATTGACGAGCAGGAATTCTTAAAGATGATAAAGGGATTTAAGGCAGATGGTTATTAGTTATTGGGTATGGACCCCGGTATGGTTAATGGTATTTGGTTATTGGTTGGGATTGCATCAACTTATCGTTGTTTTGTTAAACCAAATCTGCAAGTGCAGCGATCCTACAAAATTTAATTAAGGAGGTCTGATGGAAATAAAATCTGAAAATTATATAGAAAAGATTGTCCGTGATGAATTGCAAAGAATTTATGAGCAGGACCCTAATCTTTGTCGGTGTCCAAATTGCTACCAGGATATAATGACCCTTACTTTAAATAATCTACCGGCGATGTATGTAGCAAGCGAGATGGGACACATTATGACGATGTTTAATCTGAGCAAGGACCAGTTACAGGCACAGGTGCTTGTTGAATTGTTAAAGGCGGTAGAAAAAGTGAAACAGAAACCCCGGCACTAAAATTTTATTTTATACAAGAGACTGACCCTGTCAATATCACACTCCACATCAAATTTATACATCTTCGCACCAACATAGGCATCCGCAAGTGAATAGCCAAACAAAAATAATTCCCACCATAAAAAAGAATTTCTTTCTGCGTAGTTTTTTTCACGGTGATTTTTATATGCGAAATAGCCGAGGGTTATCTCACCGGCTCCAATAAAAAATCCTGGAACATACCTTTCAGTGTAAAACTGCCCACCCGCGGGTAATAAGCATAATAGCATTGCCTTGCCCGCCGATTTTTTCCCGGCAAAGGCGGGGTTTACCAATATCATAGCCAGTATCCCGGCAAAAATCCATTTATGCGAAATTTTTATCATTTCATATACTTATAATCAAATGCCTCAATCGAATCAATAACCGCAGTGAAATACATTGCCATATAATCAAGTTTCTGCTCCTCAAGGAATTTAACTAACTCCGCCATTCTTTTCAGGGCATTCGGTGCCGCGATATATATTTCAATACCCTTATAGTGGCGGTCAAATCTTCGCATTATCTCAACCTCGCCGTATGGCGTCAATTTATCATTTTCAAAGAATTTATCAGGTGGTAGCCTTTCAAAGTCACCCCGTATTCCTTTTTCGTTCTTTATCGTCTCTTCCCA
>CBFGJP010000002.1:0-65639 GCA_965649105.1 Caldifarciminota bacterium | reverse complement strand
CAACGGGAATTTTCTTTTTCAAAACCGAAGCATGAGGGTGGGGACGATATCTTTTAGTTAAGCGGTATTGCTCTTTAAGGGGTTTTAATAAGCGCTCAATCGTCGCGGAGCTGATCGTGGTTAAAAGCTCTTTTATTGATTCCGGGATATATTTTAAGGGTTGTAAATCAAACCGTTCTTCTTTTGGGAATGCATCAAGGATTTGTTGCGAGATATCATTAAAGAGCCAGTCCTGGTTGTAGATAATAAAAGCCTTAAGATGAACACTGGAGCGGTAATGGCATAATACCCAGAGGGCTTTAAGATAGGGTATTAATGCTTTGGTGTATTTCTTTTTTCGTCCTCGGTTATGGACAAAAGTAATAGTTGGGTCACCCACAAGTTTTATTCCTTGTGGGGTGTAATAGACCTTGCCGGTGCGATTGATAAGCGTGATAATGTATTTTCGGTGCAAATGGAGGGCTTTTTCCAGGTCATCAAGGATTTCTTTTTTCTCTTTTTTTGACGCTTTGCGGTAAAGCAAAGCATTATGTTTGACTATTGACCTTTTAGCCTTCATGGAATATACTTCCTCCGGAATACTTATGGATATCATAGGCACTCCTTTCGGATAGAATATATCCAGGGGTGCCTATGTTTTCAAGTGGTTGGGTAAGATATTCTATTTTGATTAAATAACCCACTTTCGGTAAGATTATTTTTGATTTAAATCGTTCTATTGACAATTTAAATTTTATAGATATAATACGGTATACTTTAAAAAAGGAGGTATGGTGACAAATTTACATTTTAACTTCAAAGATGTTTTTCGCGCTGGACGAATTGGCTTTAGTGCCAAGAAGATGTGGATGAGTTTCCTTGGTCTGTTGATTGGCGGCGTTGGATATACAATCTTTTCATATATCGCATTTATTGCCGCAGGAATTGAAATAAGTGAAGTATGGTCAAGTTATCGCCTTATGCCTATTTTGATACACGAAATGGATTGTCCCTGGTATTCATGGGTATTATGGATCTTAGGTATTATCTGGTGGCTGTGCGTGACTTTGATCACCGGGGTGGCGGTTTCTAAGGTAACCTATGAACAACTGAAAGGCGATGAATTTTACGAAATAAAAGAAGCGTTTAAATTTGCATTAAAGAATGGTAAATCAGCGATACTTGCGCCATTTGTTCTCATCGTCTTTATCGCCTCACTTATTGTCATGGGCATCATTCTTGCATTGATAACCTGGATTCCTTATTTTGGACAGTTGTTCTTCTCCATTATGGCCGTACCAGCATTTTTTGTATGTATCTTCATTCTTTACCTATTTATTGTTACAATTGTCTCTTTAATCATCGGCCCATCAATCGTCGGCACTACAGGTAACGATACCTTTGATACGCTTTTTGAATCATTTTCAGTTATAAATGACCAACCCTGGCGATTTATTACCTATGAATTTTTGCTAATAATTGTCATGGTATTGGGTGTTGCAATTCTCGGATTTTTTGCGGCAAAGGCAATATTTTTATGCTACACCGTAATCGGCATAATTGTTCCGGCAGAAAAGATTGGAAATATATTCGCCAATGCAGCATATTATGTTAAACTTGTTATTCCAGATTTTTACCCGGAATCAGTAAGGAATTTTATTACGGGGTATATAGAATGGATAGGCATGCCCAATCTCTTATTCCCGCCTGAATATGTAGCCGCCTACGAAACCTGGGCCGGTGCAATTGCTTCTTTTATTTTGGGAATAATTTATTATTTGATAGTTCTCGGTGTAATGTCTCTCGGTTGCTCAATCTACTATGCCGGGAATACATTGACATTCGCAGTGCTTGTAAAGAAAAAAGATGATAAAAACCTACTTGAAATAAAAGAAGAAACTTTTGAGGAAAAAGCGGAAGAAAAACCCGAAGAAAAGGAAGAAGAGAAGAAAGCAAAAAAACAGCATAAGAAAGAAGAAGAGTCAGTCCAAGAAAAATCAACAGAAGAAAAGAAAGAGTAAAAATAAACAGCGATTAGATTATGAAGGGTAGTGGGACTAAAATTCCATTACCCTTCGGTTTACTTGAAGAAATATGAAGAGCGGATATGTAGCAATAATCGGGGAACCCAATGTTGGCAAATCCACATTGCTCAATCGTTTAATAAACACAAAACTTTCTATTGTTAGTAATAAACCGCAGACAACAAGGAATAAAATCTTAGGGATCCTGACGGAAAACGAATGTCAATGTATATTTATTGATACGCCGGGGATTTTTGAACCAACCTATGAACTTCAGGAAAGGATGGTCAATGCTGCAAAAGAGGCAATAAACGATGCGGATTTATTGTTGTGGCTCGTTGATCCATTTTTCAAATCGGAAAAATTCCCACTTAAGTTTTTAAAATTTTTTGATGGCAAAAAACTTATAATTATAATCAATAAAATTGACCTTATCAAAAAGAATGATATTTTGCCCCTGATTGAGAAATTAAAGGTATACAACCCTGATGAAATATTTATGATTTCGGCATTGAACGGTGATGGTGTGGAAGAATTAAAAAAGGCCGTTCTGCAAAAACTTCCTGAAGGACCATTTTTATATGAACCGGACCAGATTTCGGATCAGCCCGAGCGTTTCTTCGTCGGCGAAATAATTCGCGAAAAAATATTCATTCATTTAAAAAAAGAAATCCCCTATGCAACCTGTGTAATGATTGAAGAGTTTAAAGAACAGGAAGGACGAAAAATCTTAATAAGGGCAACAATTTATGTCGAAAGGGACACACAGAAGCGAATTTTAATCGGTAAGAGTGGAAATTTATTAAAAAGGATCGGAACCGAAGCGAGGAAGGAAATAGAAAATTTATTAGGCAGAGAAGTTTATCTTGATCTATGGGTGAAGGTCAGAGAAAAATGGCGAAAAGACCCTGTCTTTTTAAAAGAAATGGGTTATTGATATGATTAAAGGATAATTGGTTTTATAATTGCTTTTCCAGTTTGTCTTTAACAATTTAACCAATTACTATTTAACCTTAAAGGAGGTACCATGGAAATCAAGAAGATTGAGATAAAACTGCCCGAAGGAACTAATATTATCTGCGGTCAGACGCATTTCATTAAAACCGTCGAAGATTTATATGAAGCCCTGGTAAATTCCGTTCCGGTTATCAAATTTGGCATTGGCTTTTGTGAAGCCTCAGGCCCCTGTCTTGTGCGATATGACGGCAACGATGCAGAATTGGTGGAACTGGCTAAAGATTATGCGTATAAAATCGGTGCCGGACATTTTTTTATAATCTTTATAAAAAATGCCTTTCCCATAAATGTTCTGGATAAAATAAAAAATTGCCACGAAGTCTTAAATATTTTCTGTGCAACTGCCAATCCAGTAGAGATTCTATTTGTTGAAGATGAACAAGGAAAAGGGGTTATCGGGGTAATTGACGGTTATGCTGCAAAAGGCATAGAAGATGATAAAGCAAAGGAAGAAAGATATAAATTTTTGAGAAAGATTGGCTATAAATTATAGGTTATTCACCAAAATACTTTTGATTTACCATTTTTATGAATTCTCTTTGCTCTTCCGGAGACAATTCATAAACTTCATAGATCGGCTCTTTATTATTGAATTCTGGAATCTGAGGTTGAGCAATCTCCTTGGGTGACGGACGGAAAAAGAGTAAATATAGCAAACCAAATACACCCATAGCGCCTGCGGCTACCGGAACTACAATATGGAACGGAAACGGATTTTTGGGTTTTGTCAGAGATATTCTTTCATGGACCGATACAAGGAACTCTTCCCAGTATTCATCATTTTCTTCAAAGTCAGGGCAGGAACAACATACATCAATACACTGCCGGATAAAATAAAAATCTTCGGCACAGCTCGGACAGCAATTAATATGCGCAAGGATTAGCTCTTTTTCTTCAGGTTCAATCTCATCGATAATTAAATCAATAATTCTTTCTTGAACTTCAAAACAGTTCATATCTTACCCTTTAAATAATTTTTCAAATTCTTCACAGCAAGATGATAATTTACCTTCACCGTATTCACTGGTTTATTCAGTATCGTACTTATCTCCTGATAAGGTAATTCTTCAAGTGCCCTTAAGGTAAAAACACTTTTCTGAACCTCTGGTAATTTTGAAATTGCATTATAAATAACCTCTTTCATTTTTTTCTTTTTATATTGCTCCACCGGATCATCCATAGGAATTTCCAGGATTTCGTCTTTTATTTCTTCAGATGGATGCTCCTTTTTCATAAAGTTTATGCAATTATTCACCGCGATCCGATATAACCAGGTGGTGAATTTAGAACGCCCATCAAAACTTTTTATATTCCGGTATGCCTTTAAAAAAGTCTCCTGTGCCATATCCTTTGCATCATCATAATTTTTCAACATTTTATAGCAAAGATTATGAACCTTAATCTCGTGCCTGCGGACGAGTTCATCAAAAGGCTCAACCTCGCCCATTTTAACCAACTGAACAAGTTCTTCATCGCTTAGCTTTTGATATTTAGACAAACGGGTCTTTAATTCGTTTACCTGTTCAATCAACGAGCCCTTCTTTGCTGACATATTTTTCAATTTCTATTCTTAAATATCTTATCGGTTTATTCAATCTCCCTGCTATCGATTTCAAATCCTGATATTCTATCGTGAATCGTTTACTTCTGTTAAAATTAGAGACTTTTATCCGCAAATCGCCCCAGGGTGTTTTTATCTTTTTTATCTCCCTATTTAATTTTATTCGTTTTCTATAGTCCATCCTTATACCGAGGGTTGTCGTTTCATTAAAAATCGTATCTATTATTTTCTGATTATAACTTTCGGCTATCACACTAAGCAAGATCCCGGGCCTCGAATGTTTCATTATCACGGGCGTATAAAACACTTCAAGCGCACCCGCCTGATATAATTTTTCCAATATTAATTCAAAATCCTGAGGGTTCTGGTCGTCAATGTTTGTTTCAATTACAAGGCATTCATCGCTGAAACCCGAATCAACCTCACCAAGAAAAGCCCTTAAAAGGTTAGGATACCCAGCTATTTTCCTGGTACCAGCACCAAGTCCAATTCTTTCAATTTTGTTTATCATCAAAGCATCTTTAAATTCAGCGATTGTGCTCAATATGGCTGCCGCAGTGGGTGTAGTAAACTCAAATGGTATGGGCAAAAATTCAACCGGGGTATCCTTTAACAATTGAGCAGTGGCAAGATTAAATGCCGGCATCTTTCCTTCAACAGTATCAATCAATCCCATTCCTGCTTTCAGGGTTCGTGAATATACTTTATCAACATTTAAAAAATCAAGGGCAATGAGTGCGCCAGTTATATCAATTATTGTATCAACATCTGCAAGTTCATGGAGATGTAGATGCCGTGCACCGTGAACTTTTTTTTCCGCATCAAATATACGGCTAATAATTTTTATTGCGTCGTTTTTGATAGAATCTTTTAAATCACTTTTTTTTATTAGGGGGATAAAATCTTTTTCTTTTACAACCTTTTTTGTAATAAATTCAATCTGCTTTGCTCTGATCCCAGAGTGTGAGACTTTTTCAACCTTGATCTTTAAATCAGGAATGAATTTTAATGATTCTTTCAAATAATCTTTATCAACACCAAGGTCTATTAAACTTGACAAGATCATATCACCACTTGCACCGAGTATCGGATCAAAATATATTATCCTCATAATCAATTTTATCCAAAATATAAAAGATTTCAATAGTCGGGTCGCCACTCTTGACATACACTCTGTATTGGATAGCATAGAATATGCGATTAAGCCAAATTGCGCGAATTATTAAAGGTAAAGTTTATGGTAAAAACATTGAAGTAAAAGCCATTTTACCACCTGAAGAGGCTAATAAAAATAGTATTACTTTCTTATTCAACACTAAATTGCAAACAAAGGCGGGTGCAGTGATTTCTGAAGTAAGAATCGTTAATAAAAACTGCATTGTAGTAAAAAATTGCAAAAAGGCAATGTATTATTTACTCAAAAGCATTTCAAATTTAAAAAGGGATACCACTATTGCCGCAACCGCCATAATTGCAAACGATGCCAAGATTTTTGGTTCCACTACAATTGAAGACTACGCAATCATAAAAAGGGGGGCAAGAATTGGAAAGGGTTGTTATCTTGGAAGTGGTGTTTACATTGATGAAGATGTTATTATTGGTGATTATTGCACAATTGAGCATAATGTAGTAATATATAGAAAGACAATTATCGGGAATTATGTTCATATCAGTGCAAATTCAGTTATTGGTAAAGAAGGGTTTGGATATATAAAATTAAAAAATTATAAACGCATACCCCATATTGGTAATGTCGTAATCGGAGATTATGTTGAAATTGGTTCCAATGTTTGTATTGACCGTGCAACGATTGGGAAGACGATAATCGGTTCAGGCACAAAAATTGACAATCTCGTCCATGTTGCCCACAATGTCCATATTGGAAAGAACTGTCTTATTATGGGACAGGCGGGTATTGCCGGGTCAACCGAGATCGGCGATAATGTAATAATATGTGGTCAAAGTGGTATAAGCGACCATTTAAAAGTCGGAGAAAATGCCGTAATTTATGCAAAGAGTGCAGTCTTTTCAAACCTTGCTCCCGGGAAAAAATATTCGGGTATTCCGGCGCGTGAGCATTATCTCGTACTCAAGGCACTCGCAAGGCTTTATAAAGGTCTTTAATATGGGGAAAAAATGGACAATTCAGGGTGATTGTTTATCTGGTGGCAGTTGCCGAGTAGATTTTTTTTCGGCACCTGATTTTTTTATCAATATTTATAAAGAGGGAGAAGCCTCAAAAATACCCATAACATTTCAAAACATCTCGGTTGAAAATCATACAATTTCCATCGACAAAAAAGTAAAAGTTGTTGAACATCTGTTTTCTGCCCTTTATGGGTTGAGTATCTTCAATATTGGAATTGACATCCATGGAAAAGAACTGCCATTCTTTGATGGCTCAAGTATAGATTTTGTAAAAATATTAAAGGATTTTCCGGTTAAAGATGATATCAGATTCCTAAAGATAAATAAAAATATCTTTATCCAGGGAAAAGACTCATTTATCTTATTTGAACCGTATGTCGATAAACTTTTTGTTGAAATGGAATTAAGCCATCCATACATAGGCAAACAAAGGATTTCTATTCAAATCACAAAAGAAATTTATATTAAAGAAATTGCCCCTGCCCGCACATTCGTATTTACTGATGAATCTGACCCGAGATTGAAAAATTTACCACCTTACGGAATAGGCATAACCGCAAAAAGAATTTATAGTGCCGAACCACTGCGGTTCCCGGATGAACCCGTACGTCACAAAATTCTTGATTTGCTCGGCGATTTATATTTATTGAGAAAGAATCTGGCTGGAAAAATTATCGCAAAGAATACATCGCATAATCTCAATTTAAAATTCGTCAAAAAAATTGCGTCTATCGTTAGTTAAAATTCAAACCTGGGTCTTTCTTATCCTGATAATTGCACTGTAGAATGTGTAGGCAATAATCGCACCCCCGAATAGCCAAAACCAGAATGGCACGTTGTGTCCAAAGATTGCGATATACACAAAGGGAGCAATAGTTGTGATACCAAGAATTATGCCAAATATCCTTACCTGGTTAAAATTTCTATCCTTCAATCCTTTGATAATTTTATATATGGAAAGCCAAAAGAATGGTGCGCCCGCGAAATAAATAATGGCGAATACCACGGGATTCACACCATAATCAGTCTGAATTTTGAATAGCCAGTTTTTTAAGTATTCAATTAAGTTCAATTCTATTCTATCTCGTCAAAAATAATCAATTTTTCTTCCGTCATTTCCTTTATCGCAAATTCCGGTCCTTCTCTGCCCAATCCACTACCCTTCATACCACCGTAAGGCATATTATCAAC
Source organism: Caldifarciminota bacterium (assembly GCA_965649105.1). Classification (GTDB taxonomy): domain Bacteria; phylum Hydrothermota; class Tepidihabitantia; order SM23-42; family JAOAFX01; genus JAOAFX01. The sequence continues at coordinate 57,719 of CBFGJP010000002.1, read as the reverse complement.
GCGGAATGTTGGTATTTCATTTATTAATACACCACCGGATTCAATCTCTTTAGCACATTTCAAAGCAAGATTTATATCTTTTGTAAATATCCCGGTCTGGAGTCCATATTTTGTATTATTGACCTTCCCAATCGCCTCATCAATAGTTTTGAATTTGTTCACACTCACCATTGGGGCAAATGCCTCTTCCTGAATTATCTTCGCATTTTCATCAACATCAAAAATGATTGTCGGTAAAAAGATATTTCCCAATCTTGAACCACCAAGAATCAATATGCCTTTATGTTTCCTGGCATCTTCAACGAATTCTTCTGCCTTTTTTAATGCAGATTCATCAATCATCGGACCCATTTCTGTATCTTCATGGATCGGGTCACCATATTTTATTTGACCGACCTCAAGCGATAATTCTCTCAAAAATTCTTCTGCTATTGCTTCCTCCACATATACCCGTTGAACTGAAATACATACCTGTCCAGCAAGTGTATAACCACCCTTACGAATCTTTTTTGCAACAAGGTTTAATGGCGCATCTTTAAATACAACCACTGCTGAATTTGAACCGAGTTCCATTGTCACTTTCTTCATACCACAATTAGCCATAATCGTTTCTCCAACTTCTAATGAACCGGTGAAACTCACCTTTCGAATTTCCGGTGCCCGCACCAATGCCATTCCAATGGTTGAACCCGGACCAACAAGGACTGAAATCCCTTCTTCTGGTAATCCAGCCTCAATGAGGGCCTGCGCCAGCATCAAGCCCGAGAGTGGAGTCTTTGTAGCGGGTTTGAATATAACCGAATTACCCGCGGCTATTGCCGGTCCAATTTTATGACAACTCAAATTTAAAGGAAAATTAAACGGCGAAATTGCAAGCACTATTCCCAAGGGAACCCGCAGGTAAAATCCCATTTTTTTCGTTGAACCGCTGAGGTCCATTCTGACGGTTTCGCCTTTCAGGCTCATTGCTACCATACTTGATAGTTTTATCGTATTTATTGCGCGCTCAACCTCTGTCCTCGCCTCGTTTATTGTTTTTCCGACCTCTAGGCAGATCGTTCGGGCAAAATCCTCTTTTTTTTCAGAAATTATCTTGGCGGTTCGTTCAAGAATTTTTGCTCTTTCTCCTGCCGTGATATTTTTGAGTATACTAAACCCTTTTTGGGCAATCTGAATGGCTTCAGTAACATCCTTTTCTGTGCTCAATCCGATTTCCTCTATCAGGTAATTATTATAAGGATTTATCACACCAATCTTTTTTTCTCTAATTATTCTTTTCCCTCTGATAAACATAGAGAATTATACCAATATTTCTAAGTTTGTAAAGGAGGAAATATTTATAGTCTTTTTCTCTCCTGAGCGGGTATGGAATGTAAGATAAAAATAGCAAGGATCGTTAAGCATCCGATTATTACACCCGTGAATCTGAGAATGGTGAATGGCTTTAAAATATTTGAAATCAATCCAATCCCACCGGCACAGATAAGAAAAGCAGAATTTATAACAAATTCCTTTGTTGCAAACATTCTACCCCTGATTGATTTCATAACATCTTCCTGTAAGATCGTATCCTGGGCAATACCCACAAAAGAAAATACCATTCCCGAAACAAATGCAATTGAATATAAAAATATGGGTGTAATAAAAAATGGACCTATGATAAAAAAAGAAGATAAAACCGTCATACTACAGATTATTATCGAGGGCCGATTTACTCTCTTTCCCAAAAATCCCATAAGAACTCCCCCCAAAAACATCCCGGCACCGATTATGCCACCCAACCAACCTACACCAGATGTTCCCATATTGAATGTTTGCTGGATTAGATATATAAGCACAGTATAAGCAATTGCGGCAGAAAAAGGCAGGATAAATACTGAAATCATCACGAACATAACGACCCGGTCGCGAAATAGCAAATTTATTAATTCCTTTAAATCCAGCAAAAAAATTCGGCATGATTCTTTTAATTTCTGTTTAAGTGATATTTCAGTCTTTGCTGATGGTTCAAATAATATTCTTGCACCAATCCCGAGTGCCAGGAAACCAGCAATAAGATGGGTGCTTGCATCAAGATAAAATCCCAATCTCCAGCCCACCCATTTTATTAAATAACCACCGCCCACCATTCCTAAAAATGTGGCAATACGGGCAATTGTTATAATAAAAGAATTTGCCGAAACAAGTTCATTATATTCAACTAAATCCGGAACGATTGCATTCTTGGCGGTGTTATTAAAGACATCGAGTGCAAAGAAGACAAAGACAAGGATCCATATTGGTATGAAACTATTAAACAAAACCACAAAACTCGGTGTTAAAAAAATCAAAATTGATTGGATTAAATGGCAGTGAAACATTATGGTCTGTCGATTCCAGTGGTCAACAATCACACCAACAAATGGTGCAAGGATTATTACCGGGAGAGAAAAGGTTATGGCAAATTCACTGAAGGTAGAGATTTTACCCGGGTATTTTACACCGATGAGCGTGATTATAACCATATGGGTTAACCTGTCGCCTAATTGGGATGTCCCATTGGATAATGTAAGGAATAAGATGCCCTTTTTCTTAAAAAGGTCGAGCATATGGAAGTTTATTGATTATTTGATAAATGTCAATTATGCTTGACAAAGTTTGTTTTTTTAATATAATTTTAGGCTATGAATAATCAATTTAATTTTGCGCGCACTCACTTATCCCTGATTTCCATATTGGGAATAGTAATTCTTTTAAGAGGGTTGGGCTCTATGGTGCCTTGAAGGAATTTTCAGGCACAGAGGGCCCACCAGAAATGGTGGGCTTTTTTGTTGGCTTTTTAATAGGGTTTAAAAGAAAGGAGGCAAAATGGACCCTAAAAAGCAAAAAAATACAGATGGCAAAAAAAGAAACCGAAGGATTTCCAGAAATGGGCTGAACAGAGGAATGAGACGAACAAAGAATTCTTTTATGGTTTTTGATGTCTTTACACCAGAAGGGATACCGGTATCTTCGCCTTTAAAACTCGGAATTTCCTTTTCTTGCGCTGATGCATACTAATTGATTCTAAGATTTCGTGTTTGAACAGACATATGTTTGTTTGTGAAACAACCGAGGATAAGAAACACTTGAAATTTCAAATAGTTTTCAGGCACAGATTTTGCATATATATAAGGCGATGAGAACTTACGATTTATCAAGGATACCGCTAAAAAGAAAGTTAACAGTATATCTTTTTCTACTTGCCCTTGCCTTTCTCATAGTAATTATTGCCGTCACAGAGATAATATTTAGAAGGCAATTCCAGAATCTCGCCCATAAACAAATCAAGGATAAAATTGAGATAGTGCATAGACTGATTGACTCTGAAATATCCCGGCTTGTGCAGATCAACAAAGATTGGGGTGTATGGGATGAAACCTATCAATTTGTCCTTGGAAAGAATCCAGCCTATAAAGAGAATAATCTTATCCCCGCATCTTTTGTTACCCTGGACTTAAGATTCATCATCTACTATGATCTCAATGGTAATGTTATTTATGCCGGACAATATGAACCGGAGACCGAGACGATAATTATGCCAGACAATGAATTATGTGATAAATTCCAAAAGATAATTCAGAACGAACAATTGAGAAACCATCTGATTGCTGGTGAATTCACAATCATCAGAGACAAACCTTATTTGATATCTGCAGAATCCATACTCACCAGTCAGCGCAAGGGACCTTTTACAGGCTGGCTTTTAATGGCAAGACCATTAAATCTGAAGCCGATTATGGATCTAACCGGTATTATGATTGATGTGAGATACGATGATTCAACAGATTTATGTTTATTGAATAATATTAATGAAGAGCATCTGCTTTCAATATGGAACGAAAAGGACCGAATCGGTGCCAGTCATAAATTCTACGATGTCATATCACAAAAGATAATATGTGTAAATATCTATGAAAGTAATGCAATTGTACATCAGGGAAAAAAGACACTGAGCTATATATTAACAACGATTATTATTTTTGGTCTTTTGATATTTCATCTAATCATAATTGTAATCAATAATTCAATTTTGAAACCCCTCACTCAGATTTCCCGGCAGTTAAGTGACATTGATTTAGAAAAAACCCAGAAAAGGATTCAAGTTTCGGGTGCAAGCAAGGAATTCATTGACCTCATTAAAACGACAAATAGTATGCTTGAAACAATCAATCAGCAGAAAAAAGAGATTATTGAAAGCGAAAATAGATATCGTGACCTTGTGGAAAATGCCGAGGTAGGGATTCTCGTTGATGACATAGATGGTAATGTGGTATACTTTAATGAAAAACTTGCGCGTATATTTGGATACACATCGAAGGAATTCAAAAAATTAAGGGTTGAAGATTATATCCACCCTGATGATTTAAGGATTGTCAGATTTTATCACCGGCAAAGAATAAAGGGAGAAGATGCGCCTAAAATCTACGAAGTGCGGGGAATTTATAAAAATGGCAATATCATAAACCTTGAGGTAAATACAATCATTTTACAAAAAAATGGCAAAATTGTTGGCACAAGAAACTATATTGTAGATATCACTGCCCGTAAAAAGTTCGAAGAAAAATTGACTGCGCAATCAATGTTAGATGAACTAACTGGTTTGTTCAATCGCCGCGGTTTTAATAAACTTGGAGAACAGCAGATTTATCTATCAAAAAAGACCGGTAAAGGATTTTATATATTATATTGCGACTTGAACGGTATGAAGCAATTGAATGATAGATTCGGGCACAATACCGGTGATATGGTCTTGAAACAGGTAGGAAATATATTAAAAAATAGTTTTAGAAAGTCTGATATAATTGCCCGTGTTGGTGGGGATGAATTTATTATATTAGCAGCTGAAGCCCAACCAGAAACGATTGATGTGATGCTGAATCGTTTAAAAAACAATATCCAAAAACATAATGAATCAAACAACTATCCCGAAATATCCTTGAGTATTGGTTATGCCTATTTTAATCCCAGTGATTCAAAAAGCCTGAAGGACATTATCAACATCGCAGATAAAATGATGTATGAGGAAAAATTAAAATTCAAACAAAAAACTTAGATATTGACCTTTTTTTAAAAATTTATATAATCCAAGGATGCGTCTTTCTGTTGTCAAATTTGGTGGAACATCGGTTGCTGATGCGCAACTCATATTGAAGGCAGCAAAACGCGTGGCAAAGATGAAAAAAGATAATGATGTAGTTGTCGTGGTTTCGGCAATGGGGCATACGACGGATGAATTGATTAAACTCTCAAATCAAATAACAAAAAACCCTAAGGCAAGGGAGATGGATATGCTCCTCACCGCTGGCGAGAGAATCTCAGTTGCACTATTCACAATGGCGTTGCAAAAATGGGGATTAAAGGCGATTTCATTTACTGGTTCACAGGTTGGGATAATTACGGATAACCGTCATACCGACGCCAGGATAATTGAAATTCGTGATGAAAGGATAAAAAACGCATTAAGCCAGGGTTTTGTTCCTGTGGTCTGTGGATTCCAAGGTGTGAGTTTTGAAAAAGAAATAACAACATTAGGCAGGGGTGGCTCTGATACGACTGCGGTTGCCATTGCTGCCGCTTTGAATGCACAAAAATGTATTATTTATACGGATGTGGATGGTGTATTCACCGAGGACCCGAATAGATTTCCGGGAGTGAAAAAGATCGATAAAATATCCTACGAAGAAATGCTTGAACTTGCCAGTCGTGGGGCAAAGGTCTTACATCCAAGGGCAACTGGAATCGGTGCAAGATTTGGTGTTCCCATTGAAGTAAAAAATAGTTTTAATAATAAAGCAGGTACACTTATCACCCATATAAATGGTATGGAACATCCAAAACCCAAGGCAATCACACATAGTGAAGGACTGTATTTAATAACCCTTGTCCAGGTTCCAAAAAATCCAAAATATCTATCTCAGGTTACAACCGAATTAACAAAAGCCGGCGTCCATCTAAAATTCTTCTTCCACGGAATCTCTGATGCACCACGCTTTGATCTTTCATTTATCACGCCCCTTGAGGAAAAAGAATTGGTTAAGAAAATAATCGGGAAATTGGCAAGAAAATTAAAGATAAAAGAGATAAAAGAATCCCTTGACATCAGTTCATTGAGTATTATTGGTGCAGGAATCGGTTCTGAAAATAAGATTTTAGCCGATATCTTTAAAGAATTTTCAAAGATCAAGACACACATTGAAGCAGTCACCACATCAGAATTATCAATCAACATATTCTTAAAGAAAGAATTCCTTGAGGAAGCAATTAATGTACTCCTGACAAAATTTAATTTAAAGAAATAAGGAGTAAATCCTCCAGATTGTATTATATATTTTATTATCTGAAAAAAACAATTTTTCATAAATAAGAAAGGCGTTAGGGACGGGGAACAATCGGCGGTTTTTTTGTTTCAGGCTTCTTTGGAACCAATTCTATCTCTTCTATAAGGATTGCAGGTGCAACAATGGAGATTGGATACTCATCACCATAATCACTCCGATATACAGAATTGTATATATATTCTTTATCTCCGGTTGCAACGATGTCTTTTAAAATGCCCGGTGTAATTTGAGAAAATTCCAGACCGCCAATCAATTCTACAGAACCGGTCTTTGTATCAATACGATATATATTTTCCGGTGCAGAAATCAATGGTAGTTGTTTTGCCCTTGCCTGGTAAAATCTTCTATATCGGTCCATTGCATTTTGCGGTGCGGTAGTCTGTAATCTGGTAATGATGATTCCATAATCATTTCCATAATCCTTTGCCAGCGTTTTTAATTTTTCTATAAGTTCTGTTTCACTCAATCTTTGCCTGGAATTGACTATCAGATTACTCACAAATCCAATATATCTTGAACCATAGAATTCATCATAATACCGCGCATGGCCATTTGATTCTTTTATTTTATTTGTTGGGGTCCTGCTCATCAAGAAATTTATCAATTTACCTTCTCTAACAAGTTCAACCCTTTCTGACTTTACACCCTGTTCATCTATTGAAAAACCACCAATCAAAGGTATTTCCTTATATTCTCTTAAATTGGGGTCATCAAATACCGAAATGAACTCCGGTAATATGCGCTTGTTAAGACGATTAGAAAGTAAACCGAAGTTTGACTTTGGTATGTTTCTGTCAATCATTTCGCTTTCAACAACCGGTTGTCTAACACCACTTGCACCTTTACCAAGAATCTGAAAGAATAATTCACATGCAGCCTGCCCAAGAAATAAAACAGGTCCTGAATAACCTTCTTCATTCTTTGCATTAACCTTAACCATTAATGTTTCTGCCCAAGCATTAATTGATTTTTCAATTCCTGCAAAATCTAAATCTTCAAGACTTTTACCATAAAATCCAATGAAATCTTCAATGTCCTCGCCGGTCTTTGCCTGTGCCTTCGCCTTCACCTCAATACCTGCAATAATCTCCTGACGCACATTCTTTGCCCCATCGCTATCCAGAAAATATTGATTCCCGTATTTTAACATAAACTGTACATTTGATTCAAAGATTGATTTATAATTTTTTAAAATTTTTGAAAACCTGACAACTTCTGCATTCAGTTTATTTATATCGTATATAAAAATTGGGACAGGTTCAATAAGTGAGCAGGGTTTGACCCTAATAAAATCAGGGACTGTATCCGTGGTCTGTTTATTCTGATAGTAAGCCTTTTTTCGGGCAAGTTTCTCAAGTGCCTTCTTATATGTGCCGTCTGTGACAAGCCAGATTGCCTGCCTTAAAGCAAAATATTCATCTTCAATCGGCAGGTCAGCCCTTTCAGATTGTATTATCCTTGAACCCGTAGTCTGACAGATAAAATTGCTATTATCCAATTGATAATCGCCCACCCTTAAATCAACAAAGATTTCCCGTTTTTTTGATTCAACACTTGATAACAATCCGCCGAATGATGCCTTTATTTCAATCTCATTAATATCCTTAACACGGTAGGCGATATAATAAGGCTTTGCCTGATTCTCTAATTGTAATTCGTTAATACTCCTCGTCATCTCATCCTGCAATGCCTGGAATAAAATATTTTTCTCTGTTGGTTCTGATGAAAAACTAAAGACCGAGGTAATCAGTGTAATCAATGAAAAAATTAGCCTACCAATCCCAACCAACTGACCATTCTCTTTCTTTCTGGAATTTTTCATTTGACATTTGAAATTAATAATTGCCATTTCTCCTCCTATCTTGATGATTCACCTGGTGCAGGTAAAATCGGCGGTTTGTCCTGACCTTTTGCCTTTTTTTCAACCTCAATTTCAGAGACCAGAATGGAAGGGGCAATCGCCGAGACCGGAACCCATCCTGACTCTGCACCACAGGTTCCATTAAAAATATCGTAGTCATTACCGGTTAGAATAATTTTTGATAGCGAAAGAAGCGGTGTTCCAACAATATCAACACCTCTCACAACCTCATCCGGTCTGCCATCTACATAGACCATTTTTACTAACAGGGGAATGACTTTAAAGGTCTGTGGTCCCTCTCTACCAGTAGTAGTAAATCCACCGGAAATATCATAAAAGATAAGACCATATGGCTTATTCTGCCTTTTGCATTCCTCAATTAATGCATTGCGTAATTTTTCAAAAGGAACTTCATTGCTTGACTTTATATACAGAACACCCTGGCGTGCTACAACCTTTCTGCCATATTGTCTTCTACCATGGCCATTTGAAGATGGGAAATTTGCGATTGGTGATCTACTCATTAAAAAACATTTCAGTATTCCATTTTCAACTATCGTTGCTTTCTGTGCCCTTACCCCTTCATCATCAAATAGATAATGACCATTTAAATCCTGATTTCCATATCTTTCCATCGTAGGGTCATCATATACCGAAATAAATTCAGGCATTATCCTTTCATTCAATTTTTTCGTGAATGTCTGCCCTTCAAATTCGCTCTTCTGTCTATGCCCTTCAATCCGATGTCCAAAAATTTCATGAAAGAATACACCGCACGCACGATTCATCATAATTGCAGGTCCTGAATATGGTTCAACCATCGGCGCATTTCTTAATGCATATAAATTTTGAATCAAAGAATCAGTATAGCTTTTTAAAATCTCTTCATCAGGCATATCTTTAAGATTTCTCACATAAACCGGATAACTAAGATAGAGTTCCATTCCATCATCAGCCATTGTCTCAGCGTAAATATTTAGATAATAACCAATTTTATTGTGAACTAATTTTGTGCCATCAGTATTTACAAGATACTTGGTCAAAGAATTCGCCCGAAGTGCGACGCGGGAGTTGTAGATCCATGGATAATCTTTAAAAATGTTTGATAGTCTACGAAGTTTTGCCTTCCACAATTCTTTATCAAAAATAATTGTATCAAGATTTCCCTCATAAATCACTTTTGGTGCAACACTAAAATCAGGTGATGTATCTGCTTCTAAAACTTTCACCTGTCTTTCATTAATAATTTTTATGTACCTTTCCTGCGCTGCTTTGAATTTTTTATCCGTTTCTGCCCATAAGAGCAAACGTAATGCATCGCCATTATTATCAATCGGGACTTCAACCGGTGATTTCCACCAATCATACTCTTCTGCCCCCCTAATTTCATGGGTATTATCGAGCCGGCATGAACCAATTCTAACATCTACATCAAGATAGCGGTGTTTCTGCTCATAGTCTTCGGTAATTGCACCCAATGATGCCAGGATAAATACCTGGTGTTCGTCCATTATCTCATATTGTAGAAAATAAAGTGGGTATGGCTTTTGTTTGCCAAGAATACGGTAAGAACGATTCAGCTCATTTGACATTGTATTAAGAACCACATTCTCTGCAAAGCCAGCAATTAGAAATGTCAGAATTAAAGAAATCATTAATTTTTTCATCAAAACCTCCTTAATGATTTAAATTATAGACCGAATCTGGTTAAAGTCAAGAATTCGCAAATCTAATACTTTCAATTTTTGACTTTGTAAATGTCTAAGCTACTTCCAATGGCTACACCGAAACTTTTCAATACCTGATTTTTAAAGGATTTCTAATAATTCAGAAATGTCTTCCGGACCCTTAACTTCATGTATCTCCATCCCCTGTTCTTTTGCCGGCAGAAGGTCAACATAATACCGGTCTCCAACCATCATACATTCGTTAGGTTTAACTTTTAGTTCTTTTATGATCTTTTTAAAAACTTCTGGGTTTGGTTTGATGAGTTCAAAGCTTTCATAAGTAAAGATGTAATCAAATAATTTTTCTATTCCCAGTGCCTTTAAAATTCTTTCAGTTTGAATTTTGTTGTTATTGGTAAATACTGCAAGTTTGTATTTTTCTTTAAGTTTTGTTAAAATTTTTTTTAATACCTCATCTTTCATTAAAAAATCACCCGCATTAAAAAATTTTATATTCTCCTTATGCCATTCTTCAATCGGAATCCCAAATGACAGGAGGGCAAGGGTGTAAGGGACTGCATAACCTCTTTCTTTTTTCATCTCTTCTCTGCGTTTCTCAAGAATCTCCTTTGCCTGTTCAATGGTTGATTTCTTTAATTTTGCGTATGTATGGTATGCTGCTTGAGCAAATTTTTGATAGACCTCGGCACTGGTGTATAAGGTCCCGTCAAGATCAAAGATGATAACTTTTAACATAGTTTATTGACAGAAAGAACCAAGGCAGTTCAAGAGTGATAATGGGATATCAAGGGTGACACATTAGTTGCCCCTTGATATCCCATTAATTTATTATTCGGCAGTTCGCTTCTGTAGTCTTTCCCAGATCCTATCTACTTCTGCCTGAAATTCTTTAATCAGTGTCAAATCTTTTAGTTTGAATAAATGAGTAAATCTGCCCTGCATTTTTAAGAATTCCTCAACAGGCTTTTTCTCTTTCGGTTTTACCGTGATTCTATATTTTCCATTTTCATATTCATAAAGTGGCCAGACACAGGTTTCAACGGCAAGTTTGGTAATTGCAACTGTCTTTTCCGGTGGATAAGCCCAACCCAGTCTACAGGGTGAAAATACATTGATAAATGAAGGACCGTCCGCATCGAGTGCCTTACGAACTTTTGTCGCCAGGTCATTCCAGTAACCAATTGTTGCCTGAGCAGCATAGGCGGGCTCATGGGCAATAATTATTTCGGTAAGATTCTTGCGCGGTTGTAGCTTACCCGGGATTACCGTTCCAGCCGGTGATGTTGTAGTATGTGCACCATAAGGGGTCGCCGATGAACGCTGGATTCCAGTATTCATATAAGCCTCATTATTGTAGCAGACATATAAAACACGGTGTCTTCGTTCAATCATTCCGGATAGCGATTGCAAACCGATGTCGTAAGTCCCACCATCACCGCCAAAGGCAATAAATCTTAAATCCTTATTTATTTTGCCTTTCTTCTTTAAAGCCTTATATGCCGCTTCAACACCGGACATCGTTGCTGCCACATTCTCAAAGGCATTATGAATATACGGCACATTCCAGGCAGAATAAGGGAAGATCGTAGAGATAACCTCAAGACAGCCCGTTGCTGCACCTACGATCACAGGATATTGTGCTGCGAGCAGGACCTGCCTTGCAACAATTGTTGCCCCGCAACCAGCGCAAGCGCGGTGGCCACCCAGAAATTTTTCTCCCTGCTGAGCAAGTTCTTTTAATGTCGCCATTATTCCCCCCTTACCCCATAATAGACAATATCCTTATCAATCTTGCCCGTCTCTTTAATCTTCAACAACTGTTCAAAGATCTGTTCAATCTCTTCGATGCTAATGTCCCTGCCACCGAGTCCATAGACATAATTCTTCAACAATGGTTTCCTTTCTGATTCATAAAGGATAGACCTGCAATCATTATACAGATGGCCACCCATTGTAGAAAGTGTGTCAGCGCGGTCCATTACGCCAAGCACTTTAACCTTTGTAATAGCCTTTAACATCGCTTCCCGGGGAAATGGTCTATAAATCCGACAGCGAATCAAACCGACCTTCTTGCCCTTTTCGCGCATTCTATCTACGGCAACCTTTGCAGTCCCACCAGTTGAACCCATAGCGAGGATTGCAACCTCGGCATCATCCATCTTATATTCATCAACGACTGAATAATATCTACCAAATGTATCACCAAAATCCTTCTGGACTTTTTCAATTATTGGCAGGCAATTATTCATTGCTTCTATTTCCTGACGTTTGTGTTCAAAATAGTAATCCTGAAGGTCAAGCATACCAAGGGTGATTGGATTATCTACATCTAAAAGATTGTTTACAACCTTCCTTTCACCCAGCCATTTTGGAACCTTATCGTCATCAATCAATTCTATTCTTTCCATGCCATGGCTGATGATAAAACCATCGGTTGTAACCATTGCCGGCAGCATAATCTCTTCCGCCATTTTTATTGCCATAATTGTTGTATCATAAGCTTCCTGTGTATTTTCCGTAAATATCTGGAGCCAACCGGCATCTCTTGAGGCAAGTGAATCCGAATGGTCGCAATGGATATTTATCGGGCTTGATAAGGCACGATTAACAAGACAGATAACAATGGGCAATCTCAAGCCACTCGCAATGAATAATATTTCATGCATCAGGGCAAGTCCCTGGGAAGAAGTGGATGTCATCACCCTGGCACCGGCGGCCGAGGCGCCAACACAGGCACTCAGCGCCGAATGTTCGCTTTCTGCGGGCACGAATTCGGTTGTGACCTGACCATCAGCAACAAAAGAAGCAAATAATTGTACAACCTCGGTTGCCGGTGTGATTGGATATGCAGCGACAACATCTGGATTTATCTGTCGCATTGCCTCTGCCATCGCCTCATTACCAGTCCTTGCAACAATCATTTTTCCTCCCTTACCATTGTAATTGCCTTTATCTTTGGCGGACATTCCTCGGCACAGATACCACATCCTTTGCAATATTTATAATCAATACCCTGGACCTTGCCATCTTTGATGATAATTGCTGAATCCGGACAGTATATCCAGCAGATAAGACAGTGGGTACATTTCTTCTCATCCCAGATCGGCTTATCACTACGCCAGTCACCGGTTTCAAATTCCTTGCTTGTTCCTGATTTCCAGGCAAGCCCTATTGGTAAATCTTTCCAATTTTTCTTTTCTTTCTTCATTCTTTTACCTCCTCATAGGCACGAACTATTGCCTTAATATTACCTTCCACCACATCGGGACGGTTTGGAAATTTGTGTTCAAGCCTCTTTTTTACTGACTCAAGCATAGGTTTAAATTCAAGAAGTTTTGAAACCTTAATTAATGCGCCCAGCATCGGTGTATTGGGAATATCCCTCTTTAAAATCTCTTTTGCAATCTTACTCGCATCCACAACATATACCTTAATTTTATCACTCTTTATCTTCAGTTGTTCTCTTATTTCCTGCGCCGTCTTCTGGGTATTAACCAGAATGATTCCATTTTCCGCTATTCCTTCTGTAACATCAATTGTCTCCATTAAAGTTGGATCGAGAACCACGACAATATTCGGATTTTTAATGCCACAATGTTGAAGAATGGGTTTATCTGAAAGCCGGTTGAATGCAAATACCGGTGCACCCATCCTTTCCGGACCATATTCAGGAAAAGCCTGAATATATTTTCCAGTCTCTACTGCTGCATCGGCAAAGAGCAAGGCAGCAGTCTTTGCACCCTGACCACCCCGTCCATGCCATCTTATTTCAAGCATTGCCATTATTTACTCCTTTTTTAAAGTTAATCTATAAATAATTACCCTGTTGAATTAAAGCAGGGTTGAATATAATCGTCCTTTTTAGGAAATGTCTTTTTCGATTTATTATACCCAATTTTTAGTTAAAGTCAATAATATTATTTTCTAAATAATCCCCCTTGAAAATTTGGCAAATTCGTGTATAATCTATTAATAATATTAATAAAAAGGAGAAAAAAATGAAAAAGTTTATTATTTTCATTATCATTCTAATATTTTTTGCCCAGGCAAAAGGTTTTAAAAGACAATTTGCTGTTCTTGAACTTGCTCCTAAAGCAAGTATGTACATCGGTAACGATGCCTATTTCGGTATTGGTGGAGAATGCATTATCAATCCCATTAAGCAGATAGGTTTAAGAATGACATTTACTGAAGTGGTTTTTGGTAATGGCACCAGATTTTATTTAAATTCTGGAGGATGGGTGGCAAGTGGACTTTCTATTGATGGATTATTCTATATCCCGATGACAGAAATTGAACCCTATGTCCATGGTGGACTTGGGTTTGAAATTTTTGACCCGCCTGGACAAGCAGATACCCAAACATTTTTTTCTTTCCGATTTGGTATGGGTTTTAATTACTCATTAAATCTAAAAACAAAATTATTTGTTGAACCAGGCATCATCGTTTATGATGCGGGCGATACTGAAGCATTGTTCCGACTCTCTTTTGGTGCAAGATTTGGGGTATTATAATAATGATTGATGAAACAATTATTTCACGGGCAATCATAGAGACCTATTTAAAAGACCTTTTAAATTATGTGGAATCAGATGTAATCATTGGTGGTGCAGGTCCTTCTGGACTATGTGTAGGTTATTATCTTGCGAAAAATGGGTTCAAGACGGCCCTTTTTGAGAGTGCTCTAAAACTTGGTGGAGGTATGCCCGGCGGTGGGATTATGTTTAATAAAATTGTCGTGCAAAAACAGGGATTGGAAATTCTTGAAGAATTCGGAATAAGATATAAAGAATACGAAAAAGGTTATTATGTTGCAGACTCGCTTGAGGCAACCGCCTGTCTCACGGATAAGGCATTAAAACATGGCTTGAAAATCTTTAATCTCATGAAGATTGAAGATGTGATGATTAGGGAAGACAAAGTCTGTGGTGTAGTAGTAAACTGGACGAGTGTTGATATTGCCAAACTCCATATTGACCCGATTACATTCAAGTCAAAGGTCGTGATTGATGCTACTGGGCACCAATGCGAAATTGTACATATAGTGGAGAGAAAAAGTGGAGGCAGGCTTTTGACTGTCTCAGGGAAGATTGAAGGCGAAAAATCAATGTGGGCGGAAATCGCTGAAAATATGACCATAAAAAATACCCGCGAAGTCTATCCCGGTTTATATGTCTGTGGTATGGCAGCAAATGCGGTATTTGGCGGACCAAGAATGGGTCCAATATTTGGAGGTATGTTATTGTCAGGTAAGAAGTTGGCAGAAATATTAATAAAAAAACTTAAGTAGAAAGAAGAGCTATTATACCCATAATCAATCAAAATATTTTTAGAAAGATACATATCGCAAAAGATATTTATCGCCAAAATCTAAAACTAATTTCCCGTAATAGTTGGCTATTTCTATCTGGGACATTTTTTATGGGGATGGGATTTTCGGGATTTATGTTATTATTCAATCTTTATCTAAAGGCGATAAACCTTGGCGAAGGCAGAATCGGCAATATAATCACCTCCAGCACCATTGGTACCCTTGTGATGGCAATCCCCGCATCACTGGTTATTAAAAAATTATCAATCAAAAAGATTTTGTTATTTTCAACTCCCATCACCCTTATCTGTTATTTAATACAGGTTTCAACAAATAGTTATCAAACCATAATCTGGACAAGCCTTATTTCCGGAGTTGCTTCAGTCTTTTTTCAGGTCACTGCCGCACCCTTTTTTATGCGCAACTCTACACCAAAAGAGAGACCTTATTTATTCAGTCTTAACTTTGCCGCTTCACTTGTTGCTGGTATAATTGGCAGTATTCTTGGTGGAATATTACCAGGAATTATTGAGCACTACGGGCTTTCTGCACATCTCACCTATCGTTACACATTATACATATTTGGTGGACTTGTCATGGTCGCTTTTATTCCCTATTTAATGATCGATGAAAAGGTTGAAAAAACCTCTATGCCGCAAGAGAATTTTTTCCAATTTAAAACCCAAACTTCGATCATTATAAAATTATTTTTGCCCAATTTAATCACCGGGCTCGGTGCCGGTTTAAGCATCCCTTTTATAAATCTATATTTCAAAAACTGGCTCAATATACCAACAAATCAAATAGGATTATATTTCAGTATGTCCCAGCTTTTAATAATCACCGGTCTGCTCCTTGCGCCCCTTATTTCCGAAAAAATAGGTAAAATAAGAACCGTCTTCTTTTCGCAAATTTTTTCTATCCCATTTTTGATAATAATGGGTATTACGAAAAATATTCCACTTGCGGTTATTTCTTTTTTAATAAGAGCATCACTTATGAATATGGCACAACCACTATTTACAAATTTTGCTATGGAAAAGGTGCACAAAGATGAACAACCTATTACCAATGCCTTACTCGTTATAGCCTGGACAGCAGGCAGGGGTTTGAGTGCAAGTATTGGCGGTCTTTTGATTGAACATCTTGCATCTTATACGCCACCGTTCTTCACAACCAGTTTTCTTTATTTAATATCGAGCATCCTATTATTCGTATTCTTTCGCTGATTGAAATTATACTGCTGAATAAATATTCCAATGACGATACAGATTAAACCAAAGATTGTAGCAGGCAAAATCCTTTCACCCACAGTCAATCTAATAACAATGAGGGAAAGGAATGGAACCAGATAAACCATATTGCCAATCTTCGCAGTTGTTCTCGACAGACTTAATGCCTTAAGCCAGAAATAGAAAGCCACCCCCATTTCAAAAATACCGATATAGATTCCGCCAATAATACCGTATGAATTGGGAAAGAATTTTTCTTTTACTATTAACATTGATATTAAAATGTAAAATGTACCGAAAACAAAATTTGTACAGAGTTTTATAATCGGGTCACGCGGGTCCTTTACATTCAATATCCAGTAAAATGCCCAGATAAAAGCACTTCCTAAGGCCAGCAATACGCCAGGGACACTGGAAAATTTAAGGGCAGTCAATTCACCACGGGTTGATATTAAAAGCACCCCAGAAAAACTTATAAAAAGAGCAACGATACTTTTTAATCCAATCTTCTGTTTAAGTATAATTGCGGAAAGAAATGCGAGAATAATTGCCCAGGTTTGGTTCAATGGCTGTGCCTGCTGAGCGGGCAATAAAGAATATGCTTTGAAAAGAACAAGATAGTAGAGAAATGGATTGAGGAACCCGAGGAATAAAGAATTTAACCAACCTTTTTTGAATGTTGTTAAAAATTGTTTTATCTGTCTTTCAAACAAAGATATACAGAATAATACAATCATTGAAGTAAAAGATGACCAGAATACTAATTGTATAAAATTTAGATATCTAAGTGTAATCTTAAATGCTGAAGCAACGGTCGCCCAAAACAAAACTACAATTAGTGCAAAAATATATGCCTTCTTTTGTTTATCCATTCTGCAATTTTACTGAAATAAAAGAATATATCAAGTAGTAGGATGGGGTGGTTCATAAGCCGGGTTCTGTTTTAGTTCGCCATAGTGAATGGCGGACATAGATAGCCATTTATCTGGGACCGATGTCACCATCGGACTCAAGCGACCTACCTGTCCTGCGTCTTTTTAAGACCAAGCGGGCAACTATATACAGGACTGTTTGGTCTTGCTTCGGATGGGGTTTGCCATGCCTCCAGTGTCACCACTGGAGCGGTGGGCTCTTACCCCACCTTTTCACCCTTACCTGCCAGCAATAGCGGCAGGCGGTATATTTTCTGTGGCACTTTCCGTAGCCATCTAAGAATGTTTTGCATTTAACCGATGCAAATCCATTCATAGACAGCCCCTTCCCGTTAGGAAGCATCCTGCCCTGTGAAGCCCGGACTTTCCTCCTCGCACCAGCAGTGCAAGGCGGCTATCCGACCACCCCGGTAATATTATAAACTTTTAGTATTATTTGTCAACATTCTATAACAAGCTGTTTCACAGCATTTAGACATTAATAGATTTTGAATTTTCTAACATACTCCTTTTTATGAAAAATGCGAGGAAAGATAAAACTGCTGAGGAAAATAATAAAACTCGAATACCAAAGGTAGCAATAACACCGCCCAATAATGGACCTGCAATACCGGATAGACCAATGACTGAGTTCAAAAAACCAGAAACAGTTGCCTGTTCAAAGTTGTTCTTCAATAAATACTTAATTGAACCCAGATATAATGTTGCCCAGGAAAATCCGAGCAGGACCTGTAAAAATATCATCACCCGCCAATTGTGGGAAAGCCCGTAGCCTAAGAATGTGAGGGCAGAGCAGATGATTCCCATAAGAATCAATTTTTCACAGTTTTCTTTTTCCATAAGAACCATAAAAATGAACTGGGCAAAGGGGTTTATTGCGTACAATATACCTATGTGAAATTTATTAGCACCAAGTTCGGTAAGGTATATTGGAAATATTGCCCATATTGCCTGAGCCGCGCTATGTCTTATAAAGAACGGTAAATAAACACCAAGATTTTTTCTGATAATCTGATAGGGAAATAATGGCACCGAAATTTTCTTTTCTTCTTCCTTAATTAAGAGGCTGAAAATAAATCCGAGCATACATAACAGAGCTGCTGTCATAAAAATTATAAAATTATTTTTCAGAATACCAGGAATAAAATTGCCTAATGTATAACCCAGAGAACCAAACCCTGAAAACCAGCCCAGAGAATTTCCCCAGGCAAGTGCGATAACTGAGCCTGGAATCATTCCAATGCTCAAACCAGCCAATCCGCGTAGTATAAAAATTGCCGGCAGATTTTTTATTAGAGTATGGGCATATAATACAATTGAAGAAATTAAAAATCCCCACATAATGATTTTTTTCCGGCCATAAAAATCACCAAGCCTGCCGAATAGAAATGAAGAAAAAAAGAGCATTCCATTATATAATACGAGTATGAGTGAAATCAGAAAAAGATTATCAGTATACTGCTGTGCGATTAAAGGTATAAATACCGATGCGCTTACCCAGGAAGAAGAGTAGCAAAAATTAAGGATATTTACAATAATATTCAGGTTTAAGCGCCCCCCGGTTTTGTTATTGGAATATTATTGCTACATAATGGACATTCTTCGGGTCTAAAATTTTGCACCTCTTTTTTATAAAGTGATTGATATTCGAATGGCATTTTGGAAGAACTGCGGTCAATCAATACGACAATGCCTACTATATTTGCACCCTTTTCCTTCACCGCTTCTATAGTTTCATTCAGTGACTTACCAGTGGTCAAAACATCATCAACTATCAGAACATTCTTTTCAGAAATGTCAAAGCCCCTTGCGACAACTCTTTTCTCCTCTCGTTCCTCAGCAAATCCCGCATTACATTTCAATTGTCGGGCAGTTTCAAAGGCAATAATTATTCCACCGGTTGTTGGTCCAATCACCCATTCAATATTCTTATCTTTAAATTTTTCTGCAATCATTGCACAGAGTATGCTTGTGGCTTCGGGATTTTCAAGGATGCGAAATTTTTCAAAGTAGTATTTGCTGTGCAAGCCTGAATTTAAGATAAAGTGTCCTTCTATTAATACTTTGTATTTTTTTAGAATATCTTCAACTTGCATTTTCAATCTCCTTAATTATATTTTTTGTGGCATGAAGTGGGTCTTTTGCTGCAACGATTGGTCTGCCCACAACAATAAAATCGGCTCCGGATTTTATCGCCCGTGCCGGGGTCATCGTCCGTGCCTGGTCTTCAACCATTTCGCCTTCTGTTCTGATTCCCGGTGTAACAATCAAAAAATCCCTGCCACAATTATTTCTAATACTTTCTATTTCTTGGGGAGAAGCAACCACTCCATCTAAGCCTGCACTCTGGGCAAGACGGGCAAGGAATACAACCTGTTCTTCAATTGTTCTTTTTACATCGCCAAACAGATCTTTAAAATATGCTTCATCTATACTGGTTAGGACCGTGATACCCAGCAGTTTCGGTCTGGGAAGTTTTTTGACATCAGACACAATAGAAACTGCTTTTACTGCCTCTTCCATCATCATAAATCCACCACTGGTATGCATTGTGAGCATATCAACACCAAGTTCCATCGCACTTTCGCAAGCACGGGCAACAGTATTGGGAATGTCGTGATATTTTAAATCGAGCATCACCTTAAGTCCCCGTTCTTTTAAAAAGCGCACAATTTCCGGACCAAAAGAGGTAAAAGGAATTGCCCCTACTTTGAAACATTTCACTACCCCCTGTAATTTATCTACCAACATTTTTATTTTATTTATATCATTTGAATCAAGTGCAACAATCAATTTTTCTGACATACTACCTCCCTTTTAACAGGGAATTTAATTCTCTGATAATTCTAATTGGCGCATAGGGATCGCGTAAAACCGCAGTTCCTACAGCGACGGCTGATGCACCGGCAAGGATGAATTCGTAAGCATCTCTCCCACTCATAATACCACCCATACCAATTATTGGTATATTTAGATCCTTCAGTCGGTGAACACAATACAGGGCAAAGGGTTTTATTGCCGGCCCGGATAAACCACCTTTGATTAATGGCTTTCTTGTATTTATATCAAATGCCATCCCATAGATTGTATTAATTAATGAAATACCATCAGCACCAGACTCGATGCTCGCCCTGGCTACAATCAGCGGGTCACAGAAATTCGTCGTTAACTTCACAATAATTGGTAGTTTTGTTTTTTTGCGCACCATTTTTACAATTCTGCTGACTATCCCAGGATTTTGTCCAAATAATACACCCCCTTCTTTCACATTGGGGCAGGAAACGTTTAGTTCAAAGCCCGTTACATCATCACCAATTTCTTCTACAATCTTTACATATTCTTCAACCTTAAATCCTGCAATGTTTACAAAAATGCGGTCGTTTATTTTTTTAATTCGTGGTAGTATATTTTTTTTGAATTCTTTTACTCCGGGATTTTCAAGCCCAACAGAATTTATAACTCCCGATGAAGTTTCATAAATTCTGGGTGGTGGATTTCCTATTCTCGGCATTAAGGTAATCCCCTTGGTGAAAATTCCCCCAACGGCTCTGGTTATGGATTTATATTTCAACCCAAACCCGAACACCCCTGACGCAAGGAAAACAGGATTTTTGAATTTTAAATCAAACAACTCAATCATTGAATTCTATCCCTTTAAGTTCAAATACTGGACCATCTTCACATATCCTTTTATATGTTCCATAATATCTAATTGCGCAACCAAGGCATAGTCCACAGCCACAACCGAGAAAATCTTCACAGAAAGCATACATGGGGAATTTAAAATCCATTTTTTTTAATTCTTTTAACATTGTCTTTGGACCGCAGGCGTAACCGATTTCATAGTCATGCAGTTCTATCTCATTCAAAATGGAGAGAGCAGTTCCGGTCTTCCTTCTTCCTGATTCGGTTATAAATATTGAATTAGAGCAGATTTTTTTAATCTCGCTTTTTAATACAAGGTCTTCAGGTTTTTTAGCACCATATATAAATGTAAAATCAGTTCTTAATTTTTTAAGATGTTGAGCAAGGAAATACAGCGGCGCAACTCCAATGCCTCCAGCAATTATAATGCTCTTTTTTTTCTTTAATTTTAATCTTCTGCCAAAAGGTCCAAAGACAATCAATTCATCACCACATTTTTTTTCACCCAAGATCTTTGTCCCTTTGCCCACAACTTTAATAATCATCAACACTTTGTTTTTTGAATAATCAGCAATGCTTATAGGTCTATTTAATAAAGGGTCAAATGACTCGTTCACCTGAATTTGTAAAAACTGTCCGGGTGCGGGATTTATTCTTAATGGGCCACATTCAATACTAAAAATATCCGGACCAAGCCATCTTTTTCTTAAAATTTTGACTCGATTTTCTATCATTCCTTATTCATTAAATTAATTGCGCTCTGAGCATATTCAGTATCCGGATATCTTTTAATCAATTCATCTACCAGTTTCTGTGCAAGACTGTCCTGTTTTAAAATCATTTTGCTTATCCAGAAATTTGCATACAATGCTTTGGGTGAAAAACTACTTTTTGGATAATTTACATATACATTCTCATAATATTTCATTGCCCTTGGGATATCCTTCACATCAACAAAATACAATTCACCCAATGCAAATTGTGCTTTATCAAGTTCATCAGTTTTTTTTGTTAATTCTACTATTTTTTTTAAGATTTCAGACCGCGCTTTTGCCTTGTTCAGAATCTCGCCACTTGCCTTAGGAATGAGTGAATCGTAATATGCAATTGCCAGTTCAAGGCTATCTTCTTTCTCCGCAACCAGAGCAAGTTCGTATAGTGCCTTAGCTGCAAATTCAGGCGCCTGGGTCTCTTTTATTTCTTTATATAACTCCTTTGCGGTTTCAATACTATCGGTTTGGACATATAAATCAGCAAGCAACACCCTGAATTCAGGGTCCGATTCATTTTGAAGGAAATTTTTGCATTCATCATATTTACCCATTTTTAGGTAAATATTAGCAATCTTCAATTTTGTATTTTTCTTTTCTTGAGGAGAATCCTGTAAAATTTTTACTTCGTTAAAAGTCTGAAGCGCGGATTCATATTCATTCATTAAATAAGCTGCTTCACCGAGTATATTCAATATAACCAATCTTTCACGACGTCTTAGTTTTTCCTGGAGAAGTGAATGGGCGGTATTCATTAAATCGCGATAATTCCGATCACGAAAGTATGCATAGCAGAGCACTATATTTGCTCTTTTGCTAAAACTTTTGGTTTTTGTTGCCTCTTTCAAAGCAATTATTGCTTTACTCAATTTATCATTCTTGTAGTATGCAAGCCCACTATAGTACATTGCATCATCATATAGTTTTGAAGCCGGGAAGTTTGTAGTTAGAAATTCAAGTTTATCAATCGCCCGGGTATAGTCACCTTTAAAATAATATGCTACACCCATCATAAATAAGGCATCGTCAACATATCTTGACTCTGGATATTTAGCAATCACCAATGCAGACTTTTCAATAGTCTTGTCAAAATATTCATTATCGTATTTAAGGGTGTCGTCTTTAACCAATTTCATTCCCTGATTAAAATAATTTTGGGCATTATAAAAGGTGTTGAAATAAGCACAATGTGTTAGCATAGTCAACAAGAAAAATCCTAATTTGGAATTTAACTGTTTAGACATTTTAAACTTTAGCTATTTAACATCATTTTGCAATCCCAACCTGGACGTCTCTAAATCGGGCAGGTGCCGTTGCGTGCCCAACGAACATCGTCTGTCCAGGTTCACC
Source organism: Caldifarciminota bacterium (assembly GCA_965649105.1). GTDB lineage: Bacteria > Hydrothermota > Tepidihabitantia > SM23-42 > JAOAFX01 > JAOAFX01. Next base: position 34,571 of record CBFGJP010000002.1, on the reverse strand, counting down.
CTTTCCACAATTAGGTACCCCGTAGAGATGCCAATAATCCTTATTCCCTATGGCATCACATTTATTCCAGAACTGTGGTGTTATATCTGCATAAGTTGGATTCTTATAAACCTCTGTCAATTTTCCATTTTCAATTCTGCGTGCGAGTTCACAACCAAATTGGAAATTCAATCTTTTATCATCAATCGACCATGATTTATTCGTTGTCATAAAGATACCTTCTTTTGTATCGGCAATCATATCTTCAAGTTTCCATTCACCCGGTAAGAGATTTATATTCGTCATTCTTATCAGTGGTATCCGGTTCCAACCATCCGCCCTCATATTGCCGCTTGATTTGGCGTTTACCACCGGTGCTGTTTCTCGAGAACTTTGATAACCTACGAATAAACCATTTTTTATTAAGTATACTTTCTGCGCTGGTATACCCTCATCATCCCAACCAAATGTACCAAGACCACCAGGGATTGTAGCATCTGCTACAATATTCACAATATCAGAACCGTATCTTAGATTGTTCAGTTTTTCTGGTGTCATGAAAGATGTGCCTGCATAGGAAGCTTCGGTTCCTAAAACGCGATCAAGTTCAGTTGGATGTCCACAGGATTCATGAACCTGCAGGACCATCTGATTGGAATCAAGAATCACCGTTGTTTTCATAGAAGGACAGGGTTTTGCACTCAAAAGCATAATGGCTTCTTCCTTTACCCGTTCAGCATTTTTAATTAAATCCAATCCTTCTATAAATTCATAACCTGCCTGTCCATAATCATCATAAGAACGAATTTGTAATTCGCCCTGGTCCATGGCAAATGCCTTTACTCCGCCACCCACATAGGTGAATTCCTGAATTATCTTAGACCCCTCGGTGGAATAGAAATAGACCTTCACCCGGCGGAATGATATAAAAGAAAATCTTGTCTTTATTCTTTGATCTCCAGATATCACTTTATCACATTTAAGTAATAGGTCAATCTTTTTGCTCAACGGGAGTTTGAATGGATCGACCTTGACTGCAGTAAGGTATGAACCATTTTGTGGCCCAATGGGGCTCAAGATTACCGGATTCCCTTTAATCTTTGCTGACGCTCCGGCAATCAATAGTGCATTCTTTGTCACGCGGTTCCCCTCACTATTATTAACCAAGTTTGAAGAAGCAAATCCCCAGGCGTTATTTTTTAGTACCCTTACACCAAATCCCATATCAAAACTATGGGTGAGTGCCTCGACGATTCCGTTCTTTATCATTATAGTCTCGGTCTCTTCTTGAACAAGGCGCACATCACCGTATGTAGCTTTTTTTAATTTCAATGTGTCAATTATATTCTTTAATATCTTTTCCATTTTCTACTCCTGTAATTTAACTATAATCAAATTTTTATCATCGTCAAGGGTGATGAAGATTTAATACTCATCTTGTGATTGACTTAATAAATTTGTGCAGTATTATTTAAATTAAAGAATAAAAAATGCAGATATTCATTGGGACATCGGGCTGGTATTATGATTGGAATGAAGGGTTAACCCTGGACTGGTATATAAAAAATTCAGGACTCAACGCAATTGAGTTGAATGCATCTTTTTATCATTTTCCATTTCCCAGCCAGATAAAATCCTGGGCAAAAAAGGGGAGTAATTTGCACTGGGCGATAAAAGTCAACCGACTTATTACCCATCAACATAAATTTTCTGAGAATGCATTGGAAACCTGGAAAACATTTCATAATTTATTTATGCCCCTTGAGGAGTTTATTGATTTTTATCTTTTCCAATTACCACCAAATTTAAGTAAAAATGCAAGGGATAAAATCGCAGGGTTTATTGACAGAATCAAAATTAATGAGAAATTTGCTCTTGAATTCAGACATAACACCTGGTTTGTTGAAGAAATATTAAAATGGGCAGAATCCCTGGGGATCACACTTGTATCAATTGATGCACCTGAATTTCCGCGCACAATATTTAACACCGCAAGGATTATCTATCTAAGAATGCATGGCCGGACTGAATGGTATGTCCATAATTATACTACAAAAGAGTTAAACGAGATTTCAAAAAGGATTGCTTTAGCTCATGCCGATAAAGTATATGTGTTTTTTAATAATAATCACAACATGTTGAAAAACGCCCGGGATATGATGCTTATTCTTAAAAAGATCTAATCAGAGATTGAGCGGTATTCTTATTAAAAATTCTGTCCCTTTGCCAACCTTAGAATTAACGTTTATCCTTCCATCATGAATATCGATGACTTTTTTAACAAATGCCAGTCCCAGTCCCGTTCCTTCTTTTTTGCCTGAATAAAATGGACTAAAAATATTTTTTATCATATCCGATGGAATACCTTTCCCAGTATCAGCAATTGATATTAAAACTGAATCTTCTTCTTTATTTTTATTCGTAGTTATTCTTATCTTACCACCTGTGTCCATTGCCTCAACGCTGTTTTTTAAAATATTAATTACTGCACCTAATATTAATTCATAATCAGCAGTTAATTTTCCCTGGTATTTATAATCTTTCTCAACCTTTATTTCCACAGGGATATTCGCCTTTTTTATTCCTTCGTCAATCAAAGTAGTTAATTCGAATGCCGTCTTCATCAATTTTACCGGGCGGGCATATTCGATGAGGCTATTGATCAAACCGTCCATTATATTACATTCTTTAATAATCTCTGCTGGCTCTTTTTTGCCTTTTTCAATCAAATGTGCAAGACCGGTAATTGTAGCAAGCGAATTTCTGAATTCATGGGCAATATAAGCAGAAAGTTCAAGGAGTTCTTTCTCTTTCTCTTTTATTTTGTTAAAAATTTCACCAAAGGTTGTGAAAACAAAATCTTCTTTTTTCATTTCTATACCGTATTTGCGGGCAACTCCCGCAACATATTGCATTGGTAGAAAAAGATTTCTGAGCAAAAAAACACCAAGAAATGATATGAAAAGCAAAGATAGTGTGATATATATCATATGCCAGCGGAAGATATTATCAATCATTGCATAATTTGTAAAGTCAAAAAGATATAAATAAAAATCAGGCTGGGGATTATGATAGACAACATCATTAGCTACTTGAATAATATCCCCCTGCCCGGGTAATTTAGAAAATTTCCTTGTTTCATCAAAGACAATCCCGGGGATTTTCACAGAAATGGCAGAATCATAAATCCTTCTACCCAGAGAATCACTGATAATGAGCCTACCAATACCAAAAGATTCGGAAATTATCTTTAATGCCTTTGCACTATCGGGATTATTTAAATAATAACCACAAAGGCTTGCTATAGAGTATATCTTTTCTTGCTGGGAATTCAGAAATGTTTTTCTTAGTTGGGTGCCAATGTATAGATTTACTATCGCCAGGAAAATTATCAAAAGTATAAATACCGCCGAGACGATTGATATATCTCTCGGATAATTGCTTTTTTGTGCCATTTACTTTATCTGATTATAGTGAGTCTACCCTTACTCCTTTCTACCCTTTCTGTCTGTAATTCAATAACATAGATATACATCCCACTCACCACATCATTTCCTTTTTCGTTCTTCAAATCCCATAATGCACACCTTCTATAGATGTCAATTTCATCTGGGGTATCAAGAATTCTTACCCTTTCTCCTGCGATATTATATATTGTGACTTTAAACGGTGGATGTTGAGCACCTAACTCGGTGGTATCAGATGGTGTATATGAAATAACAACACTTTTGCCCCACGACGGTAATCGATCAGCTCGAAATGGATTAGGAAACGAAGCAACCCTTCCCAGAAATACTGGGCTTATCCAGAAGGATGCGGTCATTATAGAATCTGCAGGTCCGATATTATAAACTGTTACACCGCTTGCGGAATCGCCATAAAATCTACTTGATGGTATTGAACCATCATAGAATCCAATCGTGTCATTCTTCCATAAGTCTTCAGCCCTTCCCCAGGTGGACCTTGGAAGCAAAAAACCAGCCTCACCATCTGCCTGCATAATACCGACCAATGGATGGTTTTCATTTTGGTTGGTTGTTCTTGAATCATCAACATGGAGAATGAGCAATCCATTACCAGGAAGCGCGCGGTCAAATCCAGTTCGGTATCTGTTCTCAATCAGGAAATATTCACCCCTTCCACCAGTATAACTATTCCAGTCTGGACCACCCGGGTCTTCACACATCCGAATTGCAAATGGACTCTTTGCTGAGCAGGGAATTAACTGCTGCTCCAATTTGCTAATCCCAGACTGTTCTACCGGTGTCGGTGTAAGCCAGCCCAGTTGATATTTGCACCAGGCAGAAGGATGGGATGGCGAATTGCCGGGGAGATCTGCAGAATTGATTCTACCCCAGGAACCAGCCGCCATTAAACAGAACAAACCAATTCCATTTGTTGAGTAATCTATATCGTACAAATCAGGCAATCCAAGTACATGGCCAAATTCATGGACAAAGACACCAACCGTGATCCTTGAAGGCGGATTAACAAGCTTTTCCGGTTCCATTGAGTAATAATCTACCTTCACCCCGTCTTGGGTCTGATAAGGTCCGGGACAACTCGTCCCGGTATTTGAGAGTTGCCACTGGTGGGACCAGATATCATTTGGACTACCGGTTTCTTCAGCACCCGGACCGGCATGGACAATGAATATCCCATCCACTATTCCATCGCCATCGCCGTCATATTGAGAAAAATCAACATAAGGGTCAGCAAGGGCACAGGCATCTTCGACAAGTTTCTGCACATTATGGGGATAATCACTGTAAAAGCCAAATGAATCACCGACATAATAGTCATAATTCTGCGGTGCACGAACCCAGCCGACGATATTACTCTGTTTGCTGATGGTAAACTTTCCATAGGATACTTCACTGTAGTATTTACGCATAGAATTTTCATTTTCGCCATAGATCAAAGAATCAAATCCTGACTTAGGATATTGTGCTACATTATCGGAAAAATCCACAAGTATTACAATTGTCTTTTTTTCACCGAGTGCCGGTTGAATAAATCCCGGGCCTCTATTCATTAAGGCAGGAAATTTGGGGGGTTTAATCGGTGCCCGGGTATACGGACTTGGTGGCATTGATAATAAAATAAAAATTAGTGGAATCATAATACCAAATAATTATATTCACATAGTTTCCAATGTCAATATTTAATGGCTTATCCTTGCCATTTTTCTTTCCCTGCCCAGGCTAATGCACTCTTAAAAATTAGCCGGTGGCGAGGATAATTTTTAATCATTGAACTCCTGTTGATAATATTTCAATTTTATTTTTTTTAAAAATTCCTCTTCTGATTGTTCATTTATTTTATAAACAATCCTTCCCGCATTAGATATTGAACCAAAGTAAAAACGATTGAATGCAAGACTAAATATAATCCCGGCATCTACATATTTTTTATTTTTGATTGAGTTATACATCAGAAATCCACTCAAAAAGGTAAGAATGAAATCCTGAATTCCTCTTTTTAAATCACCCGCATATACTTCACCCGTGCCCGGTAGAATTGCGGAGAATAACATTGCACGGGTGATTGACTTTCGTGACCCATTTATATACCGCTCTATCTCTGCACTGAGATTTTCATCCATACCTTGAAATTCGTGCAAGGCATTATAATATTGATGGTTAAATAAATAACCGTAACCGGTTAACCTTTTTTTCAAAAGATTATCTTCGCTGATTGATTTCAAAACATCAATGGCAAGGCTAAAATTATCAGTATTGATGAGCTCTTTAGCAAGCAAGATTCTAGATTCTGCATCAATATCCGGAAAATCATTCAATAATTTTTGTAGATCTTCATAGCCTGAGAAATAATCTTTATAAAGGCGTGTAATGGTGTAATGCAAACGCAATTGCATATTTTTATATGAAGTAGAATCAAAGAAGAATAATCTTTTATATTCAATCACTGCCAGATCGTATTGATTATTATAGAACAAAGATTCAGCAAGACAAAATTGACTGAAGATTAAAAGTATCATCTATTAAAAATTAAATCCCGATATCTTACATCTTCGTAATAATTATAGTTACGCACAGCATTTATCCCGCCATAAATGTTGCCGGCATAAAATAAAAGACTTATCCCGAGGGCGAGATAAAATTTTGTATTTTCATTTTGCGAATGATAATAGTAAGCAATTCCCGCACCGGTACCGATTATAAGCATTGAGTAGATTCCATCTCCGACTCTTTTGCAATAAAAATTGCCACCACCGGGGAATAAAGAGAATAATCCACCAAGGAATGGGCTCTTATGCCGAGGTAGGGGGTTTGGTAAATTAATGAATTCGCCGGCCTTTGCAAAGTTGAATTCACCGGCATAACTCAATCCGATATAATGCCTTGCCTTTTGTTCATTAACTTTATCCTTAAGCAAATCTCTGACTGCGGGATAATCTTTTTTTAATAGATATAACCAGGATTTTGTATATATTAGTTTGGTTGAATCATCAAAATACTTTAATGCCGAGATGGCTTCATCATATCTCCCCAAATGTGCCAGACAATCAATTATTTTTTCATTAACCACCTGTTTATTGCTATCGCATAAATATAAGTATCTACGATATTCATTTAACGCCGCATTATAATCGCCTTCAATGAATAAACAATCACCAAATTTTAAAATTTGCTCAGGATTGAATAATTCTGACTGAAATAAGATAAAAAAGATAATCATTCTATCGGCTCAATAAATATTTCAAAATGCTTTTTAATCGATCCTAAAATATAATTATTTTCTACAGGGTCATATACTTTATTATCCTTTATGCCGGAATAAAATGTATCAAAGTAATTTATTGCTGAAGGATTGCACCGCATCAGACGGTCAGCAGCCATCAAGGAACCCCAGAATATTCCATATTTTTCAATTGCTGCTGAGGCAAAATGAGAACAGGAAGGAGAAAAATTACAGACATCACCCTGGGCTGGTGAAATAAGTTTTTGATATAATTTTATAGTTGTTTTAAAGACTACCTTTACCGGATTTGTCTCTTTCGGTTGCTGGCTGAGAAGAAATAAGATTATTAAAATCATTTAAGGGATTATATATAAATAATATCAATATGCAAGATATATTTTTTATTAAAGGCAGCAACTGAATTTATTCTTATCTTGACAAAGATTTGTTTTAGTTTATAATAAAAATATGGTCTTTTTGCTTCTTGAACTTTTGTTGTTCAACCAGTATGATTTTACCATTGCGCGATTGAAATATGGAGGCGGCGGAGATTGGTATTGTGACCCGAGTTCCCTACCCAATCTATTGAAGGCAATTAATGAAAGAACCAACATTCGCGCCGCACCAAAAGAGGCGGTGGTTGAACTCACAAACCCTGATATATTTAAATACCCTTATCTTTATATGACTGGCCATGGTAATGTTAAATTTAGTGATGAAGAGGTAAAAATTTTAAGGAATTATCTAATCAATGGTGGCTTTCTCCACGCAGATGACTGTTATGGGATGGATTCTTCTTTTAGAAAAGAAATAGCACGGGTGTTTCCTGATTCACCATTGATTCCACTACCCTTTGACCATCCTATATACCATTCTTTTTATGATTTTCCTGAAGGACTTCCTAAAATCCATGAGCATGATAATAAACCTGCCCAGGGATTCGGTATATTTTATAATAATCGTCTTGTATTATTCTATTCCTATGAGACTGATCTTGGTGACGGTTGGGAAGACCCGGATGTGCATAATGACCCACCGGAAAAAAGAGAACAGGCATTGAGAATGGGAATAAATATTGTTGTTTATGTATTAACGCTGAGATGACAATAATTGATAGAAAAGTAATTAAGTATGCACATAAACAAGGATTAATAAATTTTTTTGCTTTGCTTTTATTCACCTTAGGTGCAATTCTGATTTCTACAACCGTCTCGTTATTTTTATTGAAATCTCCGTTATACGGATTTATCGGTTTAATTCCAATAATTTTTTATCGTAGGAAAAAATTTGCCGAGTGGGCAAAAGAGTTAGACCGGAAAGTTGGCGCAAATGGCGAGATTGTGAGCACCATTGAGATATTCCACATCCCTGAAAATAATCGTGAAGGTTACTCAAGAGAACTGATAAATGCGTTTGTTGAATCTACAGATGAAAAATTTGCTAATATTGAAGTCAAAAAATTTACGGACAAGAAGTTTCTAAACTGGTCATTGGGGTTTTTTTTAATTTCATTACTCTTTGTCCTTTCTTTTCCAGGATTCTTACCGGGTAGATTCTGGTTTGCGTTGAATCACAGGATTGAATATACTGTTATACCAAAATCAGGGAGATTTAGCCGTAATGATAATGTAGAATTTACATTAAATCTTTTTGGACCATATATTCCAGAAAAAGTAGTGTTTGTTTACAAAACAAAAACCGGGATAAAAAGATTTGAACTACCGGTTATTGATGGTAAAGCAAACAAAAAGATTGAAATAATTGAACCATTCAATTATCATTTTGAATTCTTCAATTTGAAGACCGGTGATTATAGCATAGGTGTTATTGAACCAATATATCTAAAAGAGTTAACCTTTTATATTCATTATCCAAAATATACAAAGTTGTGGGATGAAATAAAGAACGATAGACAGTTGATTGTTCCTGTGGGAACAGAAGTAGAGATAAAAGGAAAGGCATCGCAGGTTATTAACCAGGCAAGATTATTATTTAACGATACAACAGAACTTATCTGTAATGGAGAATCATTTTCGGGAAGATTTAAAATTGCTTCAAGCGGTACAGCCAATTTAATAATCATCGGAGAAACGTCGCATAATGAAGAAATATCAATCTATGCAATACCAGACCTCGCGCCTCTTGTAGAGATTTTTTCTCCCGGATACAACATCAATATGCCCCCGAATATGAAAATCACCTTGGGGATAAGATGCAGTGATGATTATGGCTTGAGTAAGGTTAATCTAATGTATCAATTCAAGAATGCGGAAGATATAAGTTTGAAGTTTAAAAAAGGCAGCACTGATGATACAATCTTTTATGTGTGGGATTTAAGCGAACTGAGGATGTTGCCGGGAGATAGAGTTTCTTATTTTGTTGTCGTCCAGGACCAGGGTGGTCAGCGTACTAAGAGCAAGACATATTTCATTTACTTCCCCACAATGGAACAAATATATGAAGAAGTAAAGGGCAGGGAAGAAATGGTTGTATCTGAAATTAAAGATCTCAAAAGTACTCATCAGGAAGGAATGAAGGAAGTAAAAAGGCTTGAAGAGAAATTAAAACGGGAGCGAGAATTATCCTGGCTTGATAATGAAAAACTTAAAGAAGTCATAAATAAAGAAGAGGAGGTCCTAAAAAAGATTGAAGAATGGCAAAATGAATTGAAGAATACGATTGATAAATTAAAGAGCGGAATCTTTCTCGATCAGAAATCGATTGAAAGACTCCAGGAGATTACGAAAATACTTAAAGAAATTGCACCCGAGGAGTTAAAAAGGGCACTTGAGAACTTGCAGCAGGCATTGCATAAAAATCCTGAAGAACTAAAAAAGGCAATGGAACAATTGAAGGAAGCCCAGGAAGAACTTGCTAACGCATTGGAGAGAACCCTTGAACTACTAAAAAGGTATCAACAGGAAGAAAGATTAAAAGAACTTGCCGATAAGGCAAAGGAATTGTCGGAGCAGGCAGAAGATTTAAAAAGACTTGGCGAAATCAAAGGAATGGAAGGATTGAAAGAATCCCTTGATAGTCTTTACCGAACCATTGATAGCCTTGCAAAAGAAATTGAAAAACTTTCTGAATCCGAAAATCTTGAACCAGAAATCTCAGAACAATTAAAACAGGCTTCAAAACAGGCGCATTCAATGTCTCACGGAGAAAACCTCAATCCCGAAGAACTAAAAAAGGAACTGAATAAACTATCCGCAGATTTACAGAGGTTGTATGAAGAATTGACAAAAGGCAGGGCAGCAAATTTACGAAGGAATCTCCTTGAAACACTGAATCAATTGATTGAGTTGTCTAAACTTGAAGAAGAATTGTTGACATTAGAAAAGATTGACCCGGATAGGCAATCGTTGATTGCAAAGGCAACAAATGAAGTAGCAGAAAGTCTTTATGCCCAGCAGGTAAAAAGCATTTATGTCGGACCGGAGATTGGCAAAAGATTGAGCAAGGCTTTGAAGGAAATGGAATTAGCATCTTTAAATCCGGCAAATACTGGTAAATTCCATGTTCGGGAGGCAATGAAACAATTGAATCTTGCATCTTTATCAATGCTCCAGAGTTTGAAAAAGGCTGTGGAAGGTAGCGGTTCATCAACTGGTATTGATGAATTTTTGAAAAATTTATCTTCGCTGGCACAAAACCAGATGGGTATTGGGCAATCAATATTTAACCTCTTCCCCATTCTATCAAGTGGATTAACTTCCGAACAAATGGCACAGATTCAACGCCTTGCCGGAAAACAGCGTGAACTTAGACAGGCACTTGAATCGCTGAAAGGCTATCCTGAGGCGGGGAAATTCCAGGAACTGCTCGATAATATTGCGGAAGAAATGAAAGAGACGGAAGAAGCATTGTATCAGTACAAAATAGATAGGAAACTCATTGAACGCCAGCAATTAATCATATCAAGGCTACTTGATGCTGAAAGATCAATAAGACAGGAAGACTGGACCAAAGAAAGAAAAAGTAAGCCGGGTGAAGATATAAGACATCTTTCCCCGGCTTCCTTACCGCAGGAATTGGGGCATGATGCATTAATGGAAATAATCCAAAGGGCTTTGAAACAACCCCATCCTGTAGAATATGAAGCTTATATAAGAGAATATTTTAAGGCATTGCTGGAGCAAGAATGATCTTAATTTTACTCTTTATGGAGATAGATTCCTTAAAGAATTTGATTGAAATAAAACCAGATTATTCATATATCATTGCATTGAATGATGCATATCGCAAAATGGGCTTATTTGATAGTGCCAACTTTTATCTAAAAAAATATGAAAATAGCTTCGGATTAGAGGCGGAGGCAGAGATAAATTATCTGATGGGTGAAAATCTATTTTTTAAATGTGAAATACTATCCGCGCGCGAACAATATTTAAAAACGGTGGCGCGGTTTTCTAATGCAAAGTATGCGAACGAGGCACTGGAAAGGCTCCATCTAATTGAGTCTACGCGTAAGGATACTGCTCTTTTGAAAAGATTGGTACAATCAATTTACCGATACGAAATCAACGACCTAAAATCTGCTGAGGATAGTTTAAAAAAGATCATAAAGACAAACCTTGGGGATTTTGCGCTCTTCTACCTCTCGCTTGTTTATGACAAGAGAAATGAATTTGAGAAGGCATTATCTGCCCTTGAAGAGTTGAAAAAAGAATTTCCAGCAAATCGTATCCATCGGGCAAAGATTTTTGTCGCCGAAATCTACATAAAAATGGGAAAAAAACAGGAGGGGTTAAAGATGCTTGAAGAACTGGTTGTAAAATACCCAAATTCACCGATTGGAATAAGGGCAAAAGAAATTTTAAAGAATAATCTTCATCCCGCACATTGATTTAAATTGAGTTGTCAGCGAATGCTTGACATTGGCAGAAATTTATATATAATCTCTCAATTTCTAAAGGAGGTAAAATGGCTTATAAGATTACCGAAGATTGCACAGCCTGTGGGCTTTGTGCACCAGAATGTCCGGTTCAGGCAATAAGCGAAGGCGACCCAATATATGTCATTGATTTCAATAAGTGTGTGGAGTGTGTGGGTCATTTTGATGAACCGCAGTGTGCATCAGTCTGTCCGGTTGGTGCCTGCGTGCCAGACCCGGAACATCCAAGGAAATAGAAGATTTGTTAAATAGTTAAAACCCGTTAGGTTGCGAAGTTGGTAATTTTCTATTGACAAAGATTGAATTTGGAGTATAATTATATGGTTTGGAGCATAATGGAACTAAAAACTTTTTACCTTTGACGCTACAGGCTTCCAAACCTTATAACCATAGACGATCTTTCAAAATGGGCCTATAGCTCAGTTGGTTAGAGCGCACGCCTGATAAGCGTGAGGTGAGTGGTTCAATTCCACTTAGGCCCATAGATGGTCTAAGCCATCTATATTAATAAAGATGTGCTACCTTGTGTAGCGGTGCGAGAAATTGCACAAAAATGGCGAGGAACAAGGAGGTAAGATATGAAAAAACTCGCAACACTACTGATTATCGCGGTTGCCTTTGCGATAATCGGTTGTCAACCACCACAACAGGCAAATGTGGTGACGACAGAGCAACTGGATGCGGCAAAAGCCGAAATCAGTGCTCTGAAGGCGCAGGTGACAAGTCTTCAGACCGCACTCGATTCGCTAACCGCCAATTATAATGCGCATCTTGATAAATATCATAAAAGTATGCCAAAACCACCAAGCGGTGGCGGAACCGGTGGTGGTTTAAGACCCCCAACTCAGAAATAGGAGGATAAAATGAAGAAATTTATACCCTTAACAATCATTTCTGCCTTGTTTATTTTTGTTGGCTGCGAGAAGGAAGTAACCCTGGAAACACCCGATGTAACATATACAGTTGCAACCAGTGACCAGGGCGGAACTCTTACCCTTGAGTGGGATGAAATCACAGATGCTGATGGATATCTAATCTATGCGGATGGGGCGGTAATTGATACCGTGACAACTACATCTTATAACGCTACTACACCGGCCGCACTATACGAAGTCTCTGCCTATGCCGGTGATCAAGAAAGCGGCAAAGATGCGGTTGATTGTGGCGCAGTTGAAACTGCTTCGCTTATTGTCTATGGTAGTTCAGACCCTGATACTACCCATCCCAGTGCATTTGGTTTTAATGCCCAGGGGAATGCAGTAGCGTATTCTCTCGCCAATGCCAATAATCATCCTTTGATTGATTACTGGATTTATAGCACAGCAGGTGGTGGAACTATTCGTTTCGTCTCACCAAGCGATCGTACTCCACCCTTGAATAACGAAGTCAATGTGACAAAAAACAGTGGCCAATCCAACTATGACAATGTAACGATAGCTGATGCCCCTGGCGGATACTCAACTCAAACTGACATTGCAAGTGGTGCAGTGTATTATTTCTGGATTGATCCCAACAATGACAATTGGGATGCAGCAACTGACCACTTTGGTAAAATTCAAGTTGTGGGAATAAATGGAGTGCAGGTTACCCTTAAACTTGCCTATCAGCGAATTGCTGGTCTGCGCTGGTGTGTGGTTGATTAAAAGAACGAAATTTTAGCATAGGGCGGGCTCTTGCCCGCCCTTTTTTTATAATCCTTGACTTCAAAGATTATATTTATTATAATTACAAAATGAAAATTACTATTGCCCAGTTAAATCCAGTTGTCGGCAACATAGATGGTAACTTTGAGAAAATAATCCAGACGATAAAACAGGCACAGACGGAAAATAGTAATCTGGTTGTTTTCTCTGAATTATTTCTCTCGGGCTATCCACCCCAGGATTTGCTCGAACGAAAATGGTTTATTAAAAAGATTGAAAAAGCAATAGAGGAAATCCTTAAACTATCTTCATTTTATCCTGATCTCGGGATCATTTTTGGTGCACCTATGTTTTCTCACAAAAATACCGGAAGAGGGTTGTATAATTCAGCAATTTTCATTCACTGCGGATTGATAAATCATATTCAACATAAATCTCTTTTACCCACTTATGATGTATTTGATGAGGCAAGATATTTTGACCCGGCAGATGAAATAAAGCCAATTAAATTTAAAGACGAAGTAATCGGAATTTCTATCTGTGAAGATGCCTGGAATATTCCGGAGTTATGGTATAGACAGATTTATGACATTGACCCGATTGAAATACTTGTGCAAAAAGGGGCAACCATTTTGATAAATATCTCTGCATCACCATTTACAATGGGTAAAGAAGAGATTCGTTATAAGATTATCCAAAGTTATGCAAAAAAATATCACCTACCATTTGTTTTTGTGAATCAAGTCGGTGCAAATGATGAATTAATATTTGATGGTAGGAGTATGATGGTAGATAAAGATGGCAATCCGGTAGATGTTCTGCTTCCATTTGGCGAATGTATAAAGACCATTGAGATTCATTCAAAAGGGGCATCAAAAAACTATTCACCACTTGGTCATATTGAAAGCGTTTTCAATGCCCTCGTTCTCGGTGTGCGTGATTATATGAAGAAATGTGGATTTAAAAAGGCGATTCTGGGATTATCCGGTGGGATTGACTCCGCAGTTGTTGCCTGCATTGCTGCTGAGGCAATCGGAAAAGATAATGTCCTGGGCATAACAATGCCTGGACCATTCTCTTCCGCAGGAAGTGTTGAAGATTCTAAGAAACTTGCTGAAAATTTAGGGATTGAATTAAAAGTAATTCCGATAACTGATATTTATGATTCATATCTCAAGACATTAAAAGATGTTTTTGAAGGTAAAGCATCTGATACCACCGAAGAAAATATTCAGGCACGAATAAGGGGTAATATTTTAATGGCGCTTTCAAATAAGTTTGGTTATCTGGTTTTAACAACGGGAAATAAAAGTGAACTTGCGGTTGGTTATTGCACACTCTATGGCGATATGAGCGGTGGTCTGGCGGTGATTGGAGATGTGCCCAAGACAATGGTTTATGCGATTGCTGAATTCATCAATCGCAAAGAAGAAATAATTCCCAAGACGATTATCAAGAAGCTGCCTTCTGCTGAATTAAAACCCAACCAGTGTGACCAGGACACCCTACCACCCTATGAAATCCTTGACCCGATCTTGCAATTTTATGTTGAAGATGGCCTTTCAAAAGAAGAAATTGTAGCAAAAGGCTATAAAGAAGAAGTTGTAAATTGGGTAATAAAGGCAGTAAATAAAAATGAATATAAAAGGCGGCAGGCACCACCTGTATTAAAGGTTACATCAAAGGCATTTGGATTGGGAAGGAGAATGCCGGTCGCGGCAGTATTTTAAGACATGTCATAGTATCTGCCTTATATCAAAATAAATTCAAACCTGAAGGTTTGCCCGACGAGAACTGATAAGATTAATAAAAAAGGCGGGCTTATGCCCGCCTTTTTTAAAAATCTGTGGTGGCTCAATTATAATCCTAATTTCAATGGGAATCTGAGGCCACCCATTATGTTGATAGGCATATAGCTATCTCCCTGGTCAGGCGAAACGAAGTTAAGGTGTCCTTCAAGATAACCATTCATATTACCAAATCCCATCTCTGCACCGAGTCCACCCCTGATTGTCATATATGCATCTTTAACAAACCAGAAGCCGGCAACCACATAAGGCTGAACCGGTGCTGCCATCGGGATAGTAATCAACAGGTCTGAACCGGTGAATGTCCCAAACGCCATCGGGGTTCCTTCACTGAAATCAAGCTCCATTAAGAATCCACGTGCCTTAAGAATTGGAAGCAGTCCCACGATAATATCTGCCTTCACTCCAAAGTATGGACCTCCCCCGTATTCATCGGTGATATCCTGATAAGCGCCGCTGAGGCTGAGGGTCAAACCATATAATCCACTCAGCATTGTTAGAACAACTGCTACCCCAAGGATTTTTCTCATTTTTCCTCCTTTACATATCGATTATATCTATAATTTTATTTTTGTCAATCCTTTTTTAAATCGCGATATTATCTATTAGTCTGGTTTTACCGAAAAAGACCGCAAGTAATATCCGATCGCCTTTTTTAAGAAACCTCACTGGCGTCAAATCATTTTTATCTACAATTGATATATAATCAACATTACCGCCTCTTTCCTCAATCATCTTTCTAATCTGCGTTATTAGATACTCCGGGCTCTTGATATTCTCCTTATAAAATGAATCCTTTGCCCAGGTCAATGCCTTGTAAATGATTGTTGCATTAATTCTTTCTTCAGGACTCAAATATGTATTACGCGAACTCATTGCCAGCCCATCTGATTCACGCACAATCGGTCCGGTGATAACCCTTACATCAAGGTTTAAATCCTTTACCATCTGTTTGATAATAATTGCCTGCTGATAATCTTTCTCGCCAAAAACCGCAATATCCGGTTGGACAATGTTGAATAATTTCAATACCACCGTTGCCACACCGCGAAAGTGTCCGGGTCTTGATTTTCCACACAAAACAGAACTCAATTCTTCTACTTCAACATAAGTCTTGTAGCCATCGGGATACATCTCTTTTACCGAAGGATAAAAAAGTAAATCAACCCTTTCTTTTTTTAACAAATTTTCGTCTCGCTTTAGATCCCTTGGATAACGATTAAAGTCTTCGTTTGGGCCAAACTGTGTTGGATTGACAAAGATTGAACATACCACATAATCGCTATGCTTATGGGCAATTCTTATCAAAGATAAATGTCCTTCATGGAGATAGCCCATCGTTGGCACAAAACCGATGGATTTCTTTTTACTCTTAATTTGTTTTACTAATTTTTTTAGTTCGGCAATTTTTTTTACAATTTTCATTATCTTACCACCAAGAATTTGCCGCTGATTATGTTTTCATCAATCTCTACCCTATAGAAATAGGCACCAACTGGAAGATTCTTATTATTATGTTTAATGTCATAGGTGATGACATGCTTTCCTTTATCATACTTGCCTTCAAAAATATTCAGTTTCTGACCGATTGCATTGTATATCTCTATCTTTACTTTTGCGGGATATGGTAAGTTTACTAAGAAATTAAGAATCCCCTTTGTCGGATTGGGATATATCGCAAAGCCATTTAAAGTCCGTACATACTGCTCTAAAACTGCAACTGGAAGAATACGGAAAGAATACAATTGTGGCGGTACATAGGAAGGTGAAGTTCTCCGAATATTGTGATTATTCTTTGCAAGAATGTAGTAATGGACTGTATCACCTGACGATTGCGGAGGTATATACCCTGCATAAACACCCGCAGTATCTGGAACTGCACTCAATGGAACTGTTGTAAAACTCGGCTGGCTATTTTTCTTATACAATACGAGGGTTGATTCAGGTCTGAGATTACTTGAGGTTATTATCCTTGCCCGAACTCGGTAGGGTGTGGAGATATTATATGTATCAGTAAGCCGGTTATGTGCAATATGGATGAATTCTGATTTTGGGACCTGCATCGTTATACAATGGATAGCACCACCTGAACCACTCATTGATGAGCAGTTTATTCCTACAACGGTATAATTAGGCAGATATTGCTGATATGTATTGAGTGCCTGTTGGTCGGTTGACAATCCCCAGGTCGGCACCAGAATTCTATTATTTACAAAAAGCGAATTAAGATATGTTGGTGGTGCATCTGATGTTGACCAGGGCATGACGATTCTGACAACCCGATAAGGGAATCCTTCTCTATTTTTGCACCGGCTGATTGAATCAGCCCGGTTATCAAGGACCGTATCATTAGGATGTCCTGAAGCATATTCACCAACCATTACAAGTGTATCATTTAGAATCTTTGTCCACAAATCAATATGACCGGTGTATTCGGTGAGGATTCTCTTTACTGGAATTGTTTGCTCAAGACCATTATATTCAAGCATCAGTTGATTGATTTGTGCGGGTGTATAACCGGGATTTTCTTCATATATTAAACTGCTGAAGAATCCGGTGCCATGGCCATCCACCATAAAGTTACCACCCGGATGTTCAAGAGGTGAACCATAGACTGGTATCCCCCAGGCCTGTCCAATACGCCAGGGAATTGTATCATCACTGGGTCTTGGACGATTGTACTGAAAATCTACAATGCCTTCGGTATTATCCTGCTTTCTTATAAACCAGGGACCATAATCACGAATCCAGACCGAGTTGTAGGGAAAGGCATAGAACCTGACACTATCTAAAGGCACACCCCCACTTGTCAAATAGCTTTTCACACTATTACTATCAGAACATATAATATATGCTTTGCAGGTAGGAACAGTATGACGAACAATTTCTCTCAATATTGATGTATAACCGGCCCAGGTTACAAATACACCGCGCACTGGCTCATATTCTGCAGGGGTGACAACAAACCCACCGGGTGGAGCAGTGACGATATGTCCTTTTCCAATCTCATCAACCCTCAGACTCTCCTCTGCAGTCATCCACTTCGGCAGAATTTCTGAAGGTTCTTCAAGTGAAAATAGAACAAAAAAGATTAGGCCCATAAAACCCCCTTATGTTATTTCAGACCTATATCCTCTAACTTGGTGAAAAATAAATTTTTTATTTCTTCAAGCCTTTTTTCTGTTTTTGCCTCAAACCGCAAGACCAAGACCGGCTGGGTATTTGACGCCCTCACAAGTCCCCAGCCATCGCCAAAATCAACACGGATACCATCAATATCAATAATTTTGTATTTACTTTTGAATTCAGACTTCAGTTTTTCTACAATCAAAAATTTTTTATCATCAGTAGTATCAACACGAATCTCTGGTGTGGAAAAATACTTTGGAACTCTGCCCGCAAGTTCAGAAAGTTTTTTACCTTCGCTGAGTATTTCAAGGAGTCGCAATGATGCGTATATTGCATCATCATAACCAAAATACCTATCCGCAAAGAATATATGACCTGACATCTCTCCTGCAAGCGGCGCATTCTCCTGTTTCATTTTTGCCTTTATCAATGAATGCCCGGTCCGATACATAATCGGTTTGCCCCCGAGTTTTTCAATCCTTTCAATCAGTCCTTTAGAGCATTTTACCTCAAATATTATCTTTGCCCCGGGTTTATTTTTTATAATCTTTTCCGCAAAGATGGCAAGGAGCACATCGCCCCATATGATATTTCCATTTTCATCTATCACACCAATCCTATCACCATCTCCATCAAGACCTATTCCCGCATCAAATCTTTCGGATTTGACCCTTTCAATCAAATCTTTTATATACTTCTCAACCGTGGGGTCAGGGAGGTGATTGGGGAAATTCCCATCCGGTTCTTTGAATAAAATATCAAATTTTACTCCAAGCCTTTGTAATATCTTCTCCATAATCGGACCGCAGGTGCCATTCCCGGTGTCAATAACGATCTTCAATTCCCTTTTTATATTTACGCCGGATACCAAATAATCTATATAAAATGGGACAACATCCTTTTTTTCATAACCTCCCTTCCCTTTTGAAAATTCCCTTTTTTCAATTATCTTTTTAATCTGCTGAATCTCTTCACCATAGATTGCGGTCTTTTTTGCACAAACCTTGCAGCCATTGAAATCCTTCGGATTATGGCTTGCAGTCACAATTATCCCATTGGGGATATTGTAGTGGAATAACGAAAAATAAAGGACTGGTGTAGGGACAGTGCCGATATCAATCACATTACATCCAGCATCGCGCAGGCACTTTATAAAAATCGCCATTATGCGTGGAGTGGAGATTCGCACATCCCCACCAATGATAACGGTATTTTGCTTATTTACACGGTAATATGTGCCGAGACCCAATCCCAGCAATTCTGCATTTTCATCGTTTAAATCGGTATCAGCGATGCCCCTTATATCGTATTCCCTGAATATTGATGGATTTATCATAATTGTGATTCAACAAAGGTTATAACTTCATCAATTATTTTCAATGCAATATCGGCTTCGTTCTTTGTAATGACAAGTGGAGGTGAAATCCTGATGGAGTTGAATCCAGCCCCATAGAGAATCAATCCCCTTTTAAAACATTCACCCGTAATAACCTCTTTTATGTTCTTGCCATCTTTTGTCACAACCCTCGGGAAATGTTCTTTTGTTTCTTTGTGTTGAACAATCTCCAGTCCAATCATCAAACCGAGTCCCCGGACCTCGCCGATGATCTTATGGCGATTCATTATCTCAATCAACCCGTTCTTCAAATATTCACCAATAATCCGGGCATTTTCAATCAAACCTTTTTCAATCAATTCCAGTGAGGCAATTCCAGCTGAGGCAATGACCGGATTCCCTCCAAATGTGGAGCCATGAGAACCAGGAACCCAGGCACGGGTGTCCACCTCTACATCCATCAGTTCTGCCCTTCCCACTGTAGCACTCATTGGCAGTCCCGATGCTATTGCCTTGGCAATCAAAATTATATCCGGTGCAACATTGACATGGTCACAGGCAAACCACCTGCCGGTTCTGCCCAGGCCACTTTGAATTTCATCAAAGATTAATACAATCCCGTATTTATCTGCAATTGCCCGGAGTGCCGGTAGAAACTCCTTGGGGGGAACGATATATCCACCCTCACCCTGGATGGGTTCCACCATTATCAATGCCACATCTTCCGGGTCTATCAACCGTTCAAAAATGACATCAGTTAAATAAGAGAGGCAATAAAGGAGTGGGACTTCTTCAAATTCCTTTTTTATACACTCCGGATAAGTCTGATTGAAGAAACAGTGATAACAATATGGATAGGGGGTGTGGAAAACCTCCGGGATTAAGGCAGAAAAATGTGCACGCTGGACCTTTTTGCTCCCGGACATCGTCATTCCTGCAAAGGTTCTGCCGTGGAATCCACCTATGAATGAAATCATCTTCGTCCTTCTTGTATAATACCGCGCAATTTTTAAAGATGCCTCTATCGCCTCAGCACCAGAACTTCCAAAATAAACACGCTTATCAAAATCTCCTGGTGTAATTTTAACGAGTTTTTCAGCAAGGGCAATCTGTGGTTCATAGTAAAAATCACTACCTGAAATGTGAATCAACATTCTTATCTGTTTGTTTACCGCCTTTATCACCTCAGGATGGCAGTGTCCAGTGCCAACAACGGCAAATCCCGCCCCAAAATCAAGATATTTTCTGCCATCAACATCTGTTATCCAGGCACCCTTTGCCCTTTCCACAACGAGTGGTATTTCTCTCGTTCTGGTATGGGCGCCAAACATCACTTTTTTATCACGGTCAATTAATTTTTTGCCCTTTTTACCAATTATTGGAGATTTATAACTTATATATTCCATAAAACTCCCTGTTTAATTTTTTGCAAATATTCATTCAGATTTTGGTTGTTTTTGCTTCTCAATCGCCTGTATCGCCTCTTCGCGTGTGCTATAAATGTTGGGTGAAAATTTTGCCTTCAAAGAAGTTGTGCGCACAGTCATCCTTGCCCAATCCTTTGTTCCGTAACGGGCAAAACCCAAGAGATAAATAGAAACCGTATTCTTTGCTACCTCTCCATAATACTCAGCGACTTCGGCATGGACTAAAAGGTCATCAATATTTGATATCATATATACTTTTTTACCCAATTTCTGAAAGTATCTTTGATATTCAGCAAAAAATTCATCAACATCCTGTTTGGTCTTTATCTCCCAGTGGTCTTCCGTAAAGACTATGTTACTTTTTTCATCGTAATCAAAGATGACCTTTCCTTGCATAACGCTCCTAGAATATTATTATATTGAATTTATCTTTATTGTCAATGATTACTTCTAAGAAGTTGTATTAATTTATAACACTCCAATAATAATTACCTTAATGAGCGACTAATTTTTGGAAAATCGTTAGAAAAAGTAATGAAGATTTAATAAACAGACATCTTGACAATCGGGTTATTTTAAATAGAATTGACTATGATGCTCAATGGAAAGATTGCCCTTATCACTGGTGGTGCCGGTGGAATTGGGGCCGCGATTGCAAATAAATTTATTGAAAATGATGCAGTTGTTATCATTGTCGATGTGGATGCTGAATTGGGTAAAACAACTGCACGAAATTTAGGTGATAGGGCACATTTTTATTATATGAATATCGCAGACGAAGTTTCTGTTAATGGAACCATTGATAAAATCGCAAACGATTTTACAAAGATTGACATTCTGGTTAATAATGCCGGTATAACGAATGACAAATTACTTGTGCGCATGTCGAAAGAAGATTGGGAAAAAGTAATAAATATCAATCTCACCGGGACATTTCTTGTGACCAAGGCAGTGGTAAAATATATGATGAAACAACGCTTTGGTAAAATCATTAATATTGCTTCAGTAATCGGTTTGATTGGAAATGCCGGTCAGTCAAATTATGCCGCAAGCAAAGCGGGTATAATTGGATTTACAAAATCCTGTGCCAAGGAATTTGCCTCACGGAATATTACAGTAAATGCAATAGCCCCGGGGTTCATTGAAACAAGAATGACCGAAAAACTACCTGAAGAAATAAAACATGCTTATTTCAAATTAATCCCCTTGGGCAGGTTTGGTAAACCTGAAGATGTGGCAAACCTGGCACTATTTATAGCCTCGGACCAGGCAGACTATATTACTGGTCAGGTGATCGCCATTGATGGCGGAATGGTAATGTAAAAAGAAAGGAGAAAAAATGGCAATATTTGATGAAGTCCGCAATATCATTGTGGAACAATTACATGTTCCACCCGAGAAGGTTAATGCCGATGCGAAATTTATTGAAGATCTTGGTGCAGACTCTCTTGATACAGTTGAATTAATAATGGCTTTTGAAGAGAAATTCAACATTCAAATTCCCGAAGAAGATGCCCAGAAGCTTGATACTGTAGGTAAGGCGATTGCCTACCTTGAAGATAAATTAAAATCCCAATGAAACGGGTTGTAATAACCGGACTGGGCGCAATAACACCCCTGGGTAACGATGTAAGGACTACCTGGAATAATATGCTCCAGGGGAAAAGCGGTATTGATTTAATAAAATCTTTTGATACCTCAAAACACAATGTAAAAATTGCTGGTGAAGTAAAAAACTTTCAACCAGAAACGAAACTCGATCCCAAGGCGATCAAAAGACTTGACCGGTGCGTTCAGTTGTGTCTATGGGCAGCACTTGAATCAGCAGCCGATGCTCAGATTGATTTTGAAAAATACGACAAGACTGATATTGGTGTTATCATTGGCTCTGGCATTGGCGGGTTGTTGACCTGGGAAGAGGAACATATCAAATATATTAATCAAGGACCAGCAAGGGTATCGCCATTTTTGATTCCAATGATGATACCCGATATGACCTCTGGTTATGTTGCAATCCATTATGGTTTGAAGGGACCGAATTATACTACAGTCTCTGCTTGTGCTTCTGGTGCTCATGCGATCGGAACAGCGTTTAGAGAAATAAAGTTAGGAAATGCCTCAGTCATTGTTACCGGCGGTGCCGAGGCACCAGTAACACCTTTTGCCTTAGCAGGATTTAGTAATATGCGCGCGCTTTCCCGGCGGAATGATGAACCACAAAAGGCATCAAGACCATTTGACCAGGCAAGAGATGGTTTTGTAATGGCAGAAGGTGCGGCAGTGTTGATATTGGAAGAATTAGAATTTGCCAAAAGACGTGGCGCAAAGATCTACGCTGAAATCGTTGGATTTGGCGCTACCGGGGACGGATATCATATAACTGCACCATCACCAGAAGGAGAAGGTGCACGCAGGTCAATGGAAAGGGCAATAAAAGAAGCAGGATGTTCTAAAGAACAGATAGACTATATCAACACGCACGGCACATCAACCGATTTGAATGATAAATTTGAGGCAAGGGCAATAAAAGACTTGTTTGGGTCCCATGCTCCAAAGATTTTTCTAAATTCCACAAAATCTATGATCGGTCATACCCTTGGTGCTGCAGGTGCAATTGAGGCCGTGGTAACGGTCTTATCAATCTATGAACAAATCCTTCATCCGTCAGTCAATCTTGAAAATCCCGACCCCGAGTGTGAGGGTTTAAATTTTGTATTAAAAGAATCAAAAAGGACAAAGATTGATTACGCACTCTCAAATTCGCTGGGATTTGGTGGGCATAATGCGACACTTTGTTTTAAGAGATATGTTGAATGAAACTCTTTGATGAAAAAAAATAAGGTGGTGATCGGGGTGGGCGGGAACATTGGTTCAGGAAAAACAACTGTTGCCAAGATGTTTCAATCCTGGGGAATGAAATATATTTCTGCTGATCGCATCGGGAAAAGCATATTGCCAGCAATTGCCGAAAGATTAAAAATCCATTTTGGTGATGAGATATTTACAGGTGAAAAGGTTGACAGAAAAAAACTGCGGGACATTGTCTTTTCTAATCAAAAATATCTGAGGATTCTTAATCGTCTTTCTCATCCCAGATTGCTTGAGGAAATTAACAAAAAGATTGATAGTATTCCCAGTGGTATGGTGGTAATTGATGCTGCATTGCTTTTTGATTGGCCCGAATTATTAAAAAAAGTTGATTATCCCATTCTCGTTAAGGCACCACTTGAAACCAAAAAAACAAGGGCACAAAAAAGAGGGATTCCGGAAAAGATATTTTACCGTATCCTGCAGAGCCAGAAAAAAGAATCTGAGATGGAACGGGCGGCAAAATATGTTATAAAAAATAATGGCACGCTTTGGCAACTCAAAAGGCAGTGCCTGAAGATTTTGAAGGAGTTAAAAAATGATTGTTGAATGCACAAATTGCCATTCAAAATATAATGTCGATGAAAATAAAATTCCTGCAAGTGGTGTAAAGGTTAAATGCCCAAAGTGTCAGAATGTGATTTTAATAAAAAAAGAGAGCCCACCGTCAATACCTGAGGTTCCGCGTGTTGAAACCCCACCCCCACCCCCCAAAGTTGAACCACCATATAAGGTAGAACCGACTGTATCATCCGAGATGCAAAAACCCGCACAGGAAAATATCCCACAGCCTACTGTGCAACCTCCACCAAAACCAGAAATTCCCGAACCTCCCCAAGTTGAAAGTCCAGTTGCGCCTCAGGCAGAAATTGTCTCAAAACCTAAAACACCGCTCCAGCCGGAAATGAGCGAAGAAGATAAAAAGTGGCACGAGAGGGCAAGAAGACTTGCCAAGGCACTTGCTTCTGATCTTGTTCTCTATAATCAAGAAAAGGTTGAACAGGGTCTGCGCGATGGAACCCTGGTGCAACTCCTTGGTGCTGAAATAAAACGCTCCTGGGAGTATTATTGTCAGCAAATTCCTAAACATATCGTAGAAAATACTGACTATTTCAGAGAACAATTGAATAAAATCGTTGGTAAGGGAAAAGAAATTTTCAAGTAGTAATAATGGCTCTGGGAATTAACAAAATATTATCTGTGGTCTTCTTTTTTTGTTAAATTCCGATAGTAGATAATTAACAAGGCCAAAAATACTCCGGTAAAAATTATAAATAGATAACCCATAGGAGCCAAATGCGATTGGTACACATTGAACCAGTATATATCAAATGAAAAATAAGCTACTATGAGCTGGATCAATGAAAGCATAATTATCAAGAGATAAACCGGCATTGCATTACGGAATTTATTTCTCATAGCAAAGAATGAAATTGCGCATATTATCATAATTATTACCTGGGGAATGAATCCAAAATAAAGAAAAGAAATTTTGGGACCCCATCCGTCAGGGGTTCCACTTGCATCAAAATGGATTGCAATATTAGCGGGTAGTTGTGGATAAAGTAAAATTATCATAATCAAGGGAAGAGCGACGATTGTATCAGGAATTAATAATATCAACGGACTCGCCTTCTTTTGTATTGGCTCGGCTTCCGAAATTTCTTTAGTCAGTGTTATAGCATTCATTGATTTGAACAATTCAAATAGCCTTTCCGTCTTCGCTGGTGATATTGCGTAATATCCTTTTTCTGATTTAATAATCAGAATCCTTTTCAACCTTGTTAATTGACAGTTAATATTCCCATAATCTTTTGTAGTATATATTCCATAATAACCAAATAATCCACCATTACCGATTGACCTCACGGGTTTCAATTTATAAAAGTCTTCAACCGCAAAAATGCCTTCAATCTCACTAATCGGTATTTTGATCTTTTTGCCCATAACTTTTTCAATGATAAACTGTCCACCTTGTAGGTAATAAATTTTAGGGCTTAAAAGATAACTAACCAAAGGAATAGCAATCAATAACATAGCGAATAACCATCCGTACGGGATTCGGTTTACCAAAAAAAGATAGATAGAACAATCAAAATTATACTTGTTATTGTTGATGTTGCTAATGATAATGTATCAAGTCTTGCAGGTTTAAAATCCACAATCACTCCAGGTCAACAAATAATCTTTTTGCGGCATTATCAAGTGCCTGTTCCGGCGTTCTTTCAAGACGCATGGCTTCTTCAAGTGCTTCGTTTAAATATATCCTGCCGGTAAACCATTCTTTTGACTTAGGCTCGGTGGTTGCAAGAGCAAGCTGGGCAACAATCCTGTCATAGTTGGGATTTTCTTTCAGAAATTCTTGAAATTCAGGAAATTTGATTACACTCTGTCGGGTAGGTAGGTAATAACTTGCTTTTGTCCATTTTATCTGTTGCTCGGGTTCCAGAAACCATCGAATAAATTCCCAGGCAAGGTTTTTTTGTTCAGGACTGGCTTTTTTAAACATTCCAATATTAGTGCCGGCGATCACAACTTTTTTATTTTTCCCACCGGGGAATGGTGCTACCCCCATTTTAAATTTTGGTCGGCCCTTTAAGAATACCCAAGAGACAATTGAGGCGGGTATTGTTGCCACATTTCCGCTCAAGAACTCGTCCTGACGTTGAAACCCCGGATTGAGATAGAATAAACTATCTTTCACTAAACCCACCAGATATTCTAACACCCTGACCCCTGGTTCACTATGAAACATTGGTCTTTTCGTATTTTCATTGAACAACTCACCACCTTCTTGATAAACCATTGTACCAAAATACCAGACATCTATGGGCCAGGATGTAGGCCAAATTTTTAATTTTCTCAATTTTTCGCACATAATTCTGAAATCAACCCAATTTTCAGGAAATGCTGCTATCCCCACTGAATCCAATACCGCTGCATTGTAATAAAATACCGGAAGACTTTTGTTAAAAGGGAGCGTAACAATTATTGAGTCGAAGGTATTATCTTCAATGAATACCGGGAAAAAATCTAAAAGGTCAAAAGAAGAATCTTTTTCAATAAAATTCTGCAGGGGTTCCAAAAATCCTGCTTTAAAAAACTGGTCGGTCCATGATTCATACATTTGAGCGATTGTTGGTGGTGAATTTGAAGCAATGGCACCCATAAGTTTTTGCGCCAGGGCATCATAAGAACCCATCTGGGCTGATCGTATCTCACCTTCAGGGTGCAACCTGTTAAATTCCTGCACCATCTCATCAAGTTTTCTGCCGATCGGCCCACCCATAACATGCCAGAAGTATACAACGCATTTCTGCTCTTTGACATTACCACATCCTAAATAAATAAATAACAATAACCACATTACCATTCGGGGCCGATTGTCAGATAAAATTTCCATTTTGAGGGTTCGCCCTTTTCATCAACCCAGTTTTGCAGATCATTTGAACGGGCAAAATCTAATTTGAATATTGCGAAAAGTAGATTAAAGCGCAATCCAAATCCAAGCCCCATCTTTACATCTTTGAGGCGAACTGGTAAAATCCCCTCTGCTGATTCAAAGACATCAAATGAATCAGAATATATTCCCGCAAAGTCAGCAAACAGAACTCCCCTGATATTTTTGATTTCCATGGGTATTGGAAATGCCAGTCTGAGTCGGTCTATAAATGGGAAACGATATTCAAAATTAAAGAATCCTAAATCTGTACCAGTAAATGTATAATAATCAAACCCCCGGATTGAACCGGGACCACCTATTGACCAGAGTTCATCTTCTTTACCAAAATTTCCTGCCAAAACCAATCTGGTGGCAAAACTCGCCCTGGGCGAAAGTCTAAAATATCGCCGGTAGTCGAAAACACCAACCTTTATATCAAAATCACTAAATATAGTAGTATATCCTGTTATGCGTGTGCGCACACCATTTATGGGACCGGTATCACCCCATTTTGCATTATCAAAAATGAAAGAAAGTTCAGGATATGTGAAATTATAAGAAGTTTCTGTATATATATCAGAATAAAAATCGTCAAAGAAATCGACCCATTTTGTTTCATAAATTTTGTATTTATAAAGGCCGAGTTCGGCTCGGAAAAATTTTGTAAATGGATGTTGGACCATACCACCTAAACCAAGATAACGCCATATTACAAGGTCATTCCCTGAAGCAAAATAGTTCAAATACTGATAAAAGGCAAAGCCGAAGTCCATTCTTTTCTTCAAATACCAGTAAACAAAAAATATGTCTGAAGAAGATAAACTCCCATAAAAGTCAGTGCTGCATTGAATGAGATGGTCACCAAGGATATCGCTTAAGGCAATCTGGGTCATTCCGGAGAAACCAAGTGGTGTATAATATGAAGCACTTGCTACAATATAATCAAGCGTAAATTTCAGGCGATACTTTCTTATTTTTTCGTTATTAAGCTCACCTGCGCTATATGAATTTTCAGCAATTTCAACTTCGATTGAATCACATTCAACCATACTTTTGAGTGGCTCTTTCACAACACAAATATCATAGCCATAGTCATTATAATACCCGAATGCAATTTTTTGAAAATCTCTGGAAATGGAAGGATAATAAATCCCAGTAAGGATATCTGTTCTTCTAACTATTTTATTCGCATTGAATGAAAAATAATAAAGATTATAGGCTGAGTCATAATCAGCAACGAAGTAGATACCTGTGTCCGCATTAAACAAAGGCCAGGCTATGTAGGTTGCGCGTGGCGTGAGTCTTTTAATGTCGTTTCCTTCTTTCAAGAAAACACCATAACTACCATAATAATAATTTCCATTGGAATCCGGCCGGTCTGAGACAAAGGCAATTCGGTCTTCTGAAAATATAACAGGAAATTTATCTGCATAGATATCGTTTGTTATTCTCTCAACGCTGCCACTGGCTATTTCAATTTGATAAATATCAAGATAGGAATCCTTAAGTCCACTGAATATAATCTTTTTCCCATCAGGTGAAAATTTTGGAGAGTATATGCCGTTAAGTTTTAATTTAAATTTTTTATACACTCTTCCGCTTCGAGCATTTACTATATAAAGGACATCATCACCCCGCGCCTTAGCAGCAAAACAGATATATTTCTCGTCTGGCGACCAGCTAATGCCACCTTGATAAAGATGTAGACCTTCATAGCCTGAAGAATATTCAGCACGAATGAGTTTTTTCAGAATTCTACCGTCGATACTTGATATTATAATCAAATCAACATTTCCCTGACGATCACTGATAAATGCAATTTTATCACCATTGGGAGATATCGCGGAAGACGTATTATAGAAAGATCGGGTTTTTTTATGGTCATAGACAACACGCGCAAAATTATCGAAATTTTCCGAAAGCTTAACTTTGGGCCAGTATTGTAATTGATAAAATTTAATCCAGCGTTTATTGAATTCATCAACACTGACACCAAACGCGCTGACAAATGCATTTTCCAAATTTTTCTTTGATTTAAGAAGGTGAATAAATTCACTGATTTTCTCTCTGCCATATCTGATATTTACATAATTATAAAAGGCCTGCCCTTCCTTATATATTATATAACCACCATAATTGCCAAGATCTGATAATGGAATTACCTGATTATGCATAATTAAATCCCGCATATAAATATCTGCCTCAAGATTCCAGCCCTGAGAAAAAAACTCCGCACATCCTTCCATTACCCACAGCGGTATTGAGTAAAAAAGATCTCCCGTCAATAGCGCCTCAAGTTTTGAGGGAAAGAAAATTACAAACTCAAATACATGCGTTAACTCGTGAATGAGCACATGGCGAAATTCTTCGTAATCACCATTAAATGGTATCACCATACGATTTTTCAAAATTTCCGTAAAACCACCAACCGATTCTTCAATCAGTTCGAGAGTAACATTTGTCTGCGAAAAATGATTTGGTGCATTATAAAGTATCACCGGAATACGAAATTCAACTTCGATGCCAAAATCTTTACTCAATTGTTCATAGCCATCTTCAAGTACATCCTGGGCAAAATGCGCAATAGTTTCTCCACCCGCGTAAAAATAAATTTCAAAATGCTCGCTGGAAAGAATTTTGAAATTAAAATCACGATATTGAATTTTGTTTTGCCCAAAATATTGATTGAAGAAAAATAAAGTCAACACCAAGGGGGTCATATTTCTATTATAATTAAAATACATAATGAGTCAAGAAGTGTTATTGACTTTATAGCTTAAATTATTATAATCACATTATGCTATTTTTAATTACAGGTTTGCTTTTATGTACCGTTATAATTTTTTTTGCTGGAACAAGGCTTTCATTTTATAGTGATGTGATTGCAGAAAAAAGCGGGCTTGGCAGAACCTTTATTGGACTCATTCTGGTCGCTTCCATTACCTCCCTTCCTGAAATGGTAAATTCAATCAGTGCTGTTACTTATGCCCAGGTACCCGATATTGCAGCCGGCGATTTAATTGGAAGTTGCGTGTTCAATCTGTTGATAATCGCATTTCTTGACTTATTTCATCGCAAAATGCCAATTTCAAGTCTCGCCCAGACAGGACACATAATTTCTGGGAGTTTTGGAATATTGCAACTAAGTATTGTTATCGTTAGTCTCTCTTTAAAAGAAAATATGCCAAGATTCGGTTGGGTTGGTTTGAATAGTTTAATTTTTATTATTATATATATATTTGCGATGAGATTAATCTTCCAGTATGAAAAGAAGAACGCTGGAAATATTAATCATCAAAATATTGAACTTTACCCTGATATAACACTCAATAAAGCAATCACATTATTTAGTATAAATGCATTCCTCGTTATTGGCGCAGCAATATTCCTCCCAAAGATTGGTGAGGGTATTGCTGAAATAACCGGGCTCGGACAGACATTTGTAGGTAATATATTCATCGCCTGTTCTACATCCCTGCCTGAAACAATTGTTTGCTTTGGTGCGTTGAGATGTAAGGCAGTAGATTTGGCAATGGGTAATCTAATGGGTAGTACAATATTTAACATTGCGATTCTGGGAATTATCGATTTTATTTATACAAAGGGGTCTATCTTAATTATGGTAAGTCAAAATCACAAGATCTCTGCATTGTTTGGGATAATTATAACAGCAGTAGTGATAATCAGTCTAACTTATCGGGCAGAGAAGAAACATCTGCCTGTATCTTTAGATGCGCTCATCATTATCTTTTTATACATTTTAAACTTAATCTTGCTTTATTTGTTAAAGTAAATTGACAATTGGTATTGACAAAAAATCACAGTGGATTATAATTTATCGATTATTAAAGGGGGTTTTATGGCTATTTGGGCGCTTTTGATCTTTCTATTGGGCGTCTTGGCATTGTTGTTTAATATATTTAACATTTTTGAATGGTTCACACCATTCTGGGCAATTATTTTAATGGCAATTGCGTTTGCCATGCTCACGCGCATTGCATATAAAGAAAAAGAGGCGGAAAAGGAAAAACTTGTTGAGAAAATTCAAGAGCTTGAAGCACAGTTGAGTAAATATGAAAAAAAAGATTCATAGGGAGTTTTTTATTGAAAATTTCATAATTGACATTATTAAACCTTTTTTCATCTCATATATTTAATTCCCAATAAAAATGTTTGAATTTCATATTAGTGAAGCATGTCGCGAGAAATATAAGTTTGACAAATCTTTATTCCAACTGAACGGTAATGTAGTTTTTATCGACATTACCTCAGTAAAAAAATTTGCTGATAAATGGAATAATTATAGAAAAAATAAGGGAAAAGATCTGATAAGTCCAGCCGATCTGAACGCAATGGGTCTTATTGATGAAATATTCCACCTTGTAGTCCAGAGATACCAGATAGAAAAAAATCCAGATGCATTCAAAAAGGCCCTTGATTATCTAAACAGAAAAATAGGTAAAAAAGGAGTGATTGATGTAATAAAAGTATTTGTTAAACTATTTCCACCTCTTTCTGTTTATTCCCGCAAAGAAACAATAAATGAATATCTAAGGGGCACCACAGATAACATACCCAATACACTGATTACACTTCAGGAGATATTAATGTTAAGCCTGGCAAATGAAAATCCAGCTTTTTTCCAATTCAAAGAATTATTTGATGATGAAAAATTGAAAAATTTAACCGAATATCAAAAAGTTATTTCTGAACTCGAAGAGTTTTTTAAGACTCAACCAGTTTATGGACCTTATCATCAATTTCTTGTTGATCTCCTAAAATCTCCAATTCGTGCCGCTCCCGATTCCCTTGTCAAACAATTATTATACATAAAAGAACACTGGAAATTGATATTATCACCGAGATTAGTTGATCGTCTTTCCGCTCGCATACTTATCTCGCTTGATTATATCCGTGAAGAGAAAAAAGAAAGGCCATCGGGTCCAGGTCCAGCACTCATTCCTGACTTTTCTTCTAACCCAGAAGTTCATACCGATATCCATTCTGATGAACCCCGGTTCAGCCCTGATACAGATTGGATGCCAGAGGTTGTTATGATTGCTAAACATACTTATGTTTGGCTGTACCAGTTGAGCAAAAAGTATAATAGAGACATAAAAAGATTGGATGAGATTCCAGATGAAGAATTGAAGATATTGAGTGATTGGGGATTCAATGCAATCTGGCTCATCGGTATCTGGGAAAGAAGTAAGGCTTCAGCAAAAATAAAAAAACTTTGTGGTAATCAAGAAGCGATTGCCTCGGCTTATTCAATATTTGATTATGTAGTTGCCCAGGATTTAGGCGGGGAGATAGCTTTTAATAATTTAAAACAGAGGGCACTCAACTTCAACATCAGAATTGCAGTTGATATGGTGCCCAATCATACAGCGATTGATTCAAGATGGATAAAGGAACATCCAGATTGGTTTATTCAGCGTGATACACCTCCATTTTTTAATTATCGTTTCACCGGTCCAAATCTTTCTGAAGATCCGGAATTAGAGATTTATATTGAAGATGGATATTATAACAGGACCGATGCTGCGGTTGTATTTAAACTGATTGAGAAAAAAACCGGTCGGGTTAGGTATATTTATCATGGCAATGATGGCACAAGCACACCCTGGAATGATACAGCTCAGTTGAACTTTCTTTTACCTGAAGTTAGAGAAGCAGTGATTAAAAAGATCATCGATATTGCAAAAAAATCATCCATCATCCGGCTTGATGCCGCAATGACGCTGACCAAGAAACATTATCATAGATTGTGGTTTCCTGAACCTGGCAAGGGCGGGGATATTCCTTCAAGGACTGAATACAGTATGACCAACAGTCAATTTAACAAACTATTTCCTAAGGAATTCTGGCGCGAGGTTATTGAACGAATTACAAAAGAAGCGCCTGATACATTATTGCTTGCGGAAGCATTCTGGTTGATGGAAGGATATTTTGTGAGAAACCTTGGAATGCATCGAGTGTATAACAGTGCCTTTATGAATATGCTCAAAATGGAGCAAAATAAAGAATACCATCAGGTTTTGAAAAATGTTCTTGATTATAACCCAGAAATTTTAAGGAGATTTGTGAATTTTATGAGCAATCCAGATGAATTGACGGCAGCCCAGCAATTTGGTAAAGATGATAAATATTTCGGTGTTTGTATAATGATGGTAACAATGCCGGGCTTATGTATGTTTGGACATGCCCAGATTGAAGGATTTCAGGAAAAATATGGGATGGAATATTATCGCTCTTACTGGGATGAGAAAGTTGATGAATATCTCATCAAACGGCACGAAAAAGAGGTATTTCCATTATTAAAAAAACGCTCCTTATTTAGTGGTGTGGAAAATTTTTGTCTTTATGATTTTTTTGATGATAATGGGAATATAAACGAAGATGTATTTGCATATTCAAATGGGAGTGCATCCGAACGGATTCTGGTCATTTATAATAATCGCTACCAGGAAGCACAAGGTTGGGTCAAAGGTTCGGAAAGATTCTATACGAAAAGCCTGTGTGCCGGACTGAATTTACATTCTAAAGAAGGGGTATATTATCTTTGTAGAGAAAACAAAGAAAATCTTTTTTATTTAGTAGACCCAATTATTCTTGCAGAAAAGGGATGGTTTATAAAACTTGGCGCCTACAAATACCGTGTTTTTATGGAATTCAAGGAATTATGGGATAACCAGGATAAAGATTTAAAAAGATTGTTTGAATTCTTAGATGGTAATGGATTTTCAAATATTGACTGGGCATTAGCAGGTATGAAACTCATTGAAAGGATTGCGAGAATAAGAGACCATATAAGAATTTCTGATTTTCTTAAGTTTGAATCTCCATTACATCAATATGTTGAGAACATCTTAAAAAGACCCCAAGATTTAAAAAATCCCATACTTTACACACCGTTGGCAATTATTATTGAACAAGGGCATTCCATCTTTGAAGATAAATCAATTTTGTCTAATTTTTTCAAGTCAACAGAAGTCAAAATTTTTATGCTTGTTCACACATATGAAAATATTGAGTGGTTCAATAAAGAAAGATTTGAATTATTGCTTTCTATATTACTTATTTCTATTATCGGCCAAAAGGCAGAAGAAACCCGCAAATCCCAACCCGATGAACTCAAATCTTATTGGACAAAGGCAAATCAATTCTTAAGTTTATCATCTGCAAGTGGTTATCAATTTATAAAATTTTTAAATAACTTGACCAAACTTAATTATTAAATATAATATAGCAAAGGAGTCAACTATGAAGAATTGGCGCCAGAATTGGAGGTAGCTCAGGATGACGAATATCAGAGAAGGTAATTTTTTGGGTGA
>CBFGJP010000001.1:83615-103531 GCA_965649105.1 Caldifarciminota bacterium | reverse complement strand
ATTGTTATAACGATTCTTTAGTATTGAGATTCCAGCGGTGTTGGGAATAATATAGTCAATGGAACTTGCCTCCCCAGAATAGTTGAAACTCATCATTACTGTGAATGTGCTGTCATATCCGGAAATACCTGTAAAATATCCAATATTATTAGCAAGAGGAGTTATGAAAAAATAAGGATTGAAATCAAAACCGTTATTGTATAATGGGTCATAATACCATATATCTCCACCCTCAAGATACATTTTCCCACCATCGTTTATAAAGTCAAGAATTTCAGGTACAACAGGATTGTTACTCAAAACAATATATTTGTTTGGTGACATACCGCAGGTTACAAAAAGGGATTTATATATGTTCAAATATCCATAAGGGAATATCTGTTTGTATTGCCCATTATAATTTAAACTCATAAGTTTTGAATGGATAATAAAGCCGCTGGAATGGTTAGGGTCAGGGTCCCAGACCAGGTAATCATACTGCCCTACATATATAGGAACATCAACTGTATCATGGTAGAATAGTCCATCAAGGGCGAGTTTTAAGGTTGACAAATAACAAGGAATGATGTTTGGCTTTGCTGAGATTTTAAATGTTGTAACTTGGTTGCCGGAGACACTATCAGGAAGAATATCACCATAATAGCAGGAATCGCTGATAATTGATATCAGGGTATCCCGGGATATCAAATGACCAACAACACCTTGCCCAATCTCTGAGCCAGTATTTTTTATCAGAATTTTTAAAAAGGCAGTATCATTAGATTTAATATATTTTAATGTATCACTAATGAAGTAATCATAATAGCTCAAAACAGGAGCATAGTTAATCAAATAGAAATTATAAACCCAGGTAGAGTCAAGAGAATCCGTGATTTTTATCTGGAGTTTAAGTTGATGCTGGTCTGGACATAAGGTGTCAACTATAATATTAAACCCATCTTCTCCTGTTGTCGCAGAATCCTGAGGCATTATTGTGCCAAAGGATTTTATTGTATCAGAAAGGGTAAAATAAGGGTCACTTATTTCTTGCTTTAATGTACCAATAACATTTTCTGCCATTGAGTCGCCAATATTTTCAAGCCAGACAGCAAGTTCTATGTTCTCTCCGGGATTTATCTGGTGATTATTATTACCACCAACTGAATCGTTAAAGGAAAATGACTTGAGAGTAATAAAAGGTCTGGGGCTATATACCAGGAAATCAAAATAGGAAATCCACTGATTCAAATCTACATCCATCATTGTCAATTTTAATTTAATCCTGTGGCTATCAGGGCAGTCAGGATGTATTGAAATATTAAATCCATCTTCAGAGGTAAATGCTGAATCACAAGGATAGATATCACCAAATGACTTGATAGTATCAGAGATTTGATAATAAATATCGGGCTCGGCTTTTTGCAAAATTCCCCGGACACTATAGGCAATAGAATCTCCAATGTTCATTACCCATAGCGGGAGTTCAATATTTTCACTATTGTTTGGTTGATGATTACCATTGCCACCAAGACTATCAAGGCAGAGATGTTTGTAGTATATTAGAAAAGGACCGCCACTATACCCACCAATAACTGTATCCACAATTGGTAATAGATTTTTACCTGTAACAGTTAACAATCCTAAGTCAGGTAGTTGCAGACTGCCTACGAATACTGCCTTTCCATTGCTATCGGTCCGTTTATAATAATACTTTGTTGAATCATGGCAAGACATAATGCACACTAAAGCACTCTCTACGGGTTGAATACCATCCCGGACTTGAACAGTATAAGTGTCAGAACTCCAGAAACCTGTGTGCAGAATCTGGATTATGCGCGGTGTGGTTGTCCATAAAGTCATCTCCGGGTCGCCAAGACAGGTCCAGCTATCATATTCAAGGGTATTGCCAAAGAGATTGTAATAATACATCCTTCCTGATTCGGCTGCCTTTCCAAGTGTAATCAGATTATCCCTGAATATGCCTTGAATCGTCCCTTTTGCCAGTGCACTGCGGAATTCTGCTGCATTGATAAGTACTGTAGTCGTCCCCAAAAAACCAACAGTTCCTTTGGGTTGGTCAGGGGTGCCAGCATTGAGCCACCAGTAACCAATCCCTTCAACAGTGGCGCAGGTTGCCGAGATTACAACAGGAAGTTTAAAACCATTGTTCATATCTTCTATGCGAATGTCCTGAAAAGGATAATTCCAGGTCATACCCCCAACACCACGATAAAGGATATAAGTTCTTCCTTCATTGATCGCATTGATAACATCAGAACTTGAATCACCAAAACTTTTGGCAAGAGAGTCAATCTTTAGGAATCCCGCATCGTTCATATATTGATGCATAAATCTTGCGTCAGCCCAGTATATAGAATCTGAATATGGAGGTTGATTATCTTCACAGACAATGGTTGTCCCTTTACGAAACCACAGAGGTTCTGCCATATATGGATTTTTTTCATACCCTAAAATCTTGGACACAATAGTCTTTACTTCATTAGAATCAAAGACCCAGAGTCTACCAGGTATAATTTCATTACGGAAATCGCCAGTAACATTTGTATAATAATTATCAGAATAATAAGCATAATTCCCTGCCTGCCCTATTCTCGGAAATGGTAATTGGTATTTGTTCCCAACTAATAATAGAAATTCAGGTTTGATAGTCCAGTTATTATATGCATTTACAATATAGTTTCTAATCTGGGTTGAATCATTTCCGATTTCAGAGAGTTTTACAATCTTTGCTTTATAGCCTTTTTGGGTTTTCCACTCTGCAAGGGGCTTTATTGCATTGTAATAACTGTCATGTGTGATGATTAGATATCGGGCACCGGTTGATTGTGCGAATGCAATGGGAAAAAATATTAGCCATTGAGATAAGAATTCTTTCATCTATATAGATAATACGTAGGATTTAATCTTTGTCAAGCAATTTTTTTACAATGGGAATCTGTCTTATTTTTCAAATATAAATTTTATTTCTGCCTGTGTTTGAAGTTCCCTTTCCTAAACGGAGAAAAGGGGAATTTAAACAATGGAGGATGCAAAAGCGTATAAATCGGAATATTGACATAATACAAACTACAAATATAATTCAGATTATGGAGAAACCAAGAATAATACTGAGCAAATGCTTTTGTTATCCGGTGCGGTATAATGGCGGGATTGTACAGGATGAATTTGTAGAAAGGTTGAAGAAGTATATAGATTATGAACTTGTCTGCCCAGAGATAAAGATGGGGCTGGGTGTGCCAAGGCCAAGGATAATTGTAGTAAAAGAGAATGATAAAAAAAGATTGTATCAGCCAGAGACCGGAAAGGATTTGACTGAAAATATTAAAAATTACATCAGTGATTTCATAAAGCTCGTTAGCGATATTGATGGATTTTTACTAAAGAGTAAATCACCATCCTGTGGTATTACATCGGCAAATTATTATCGCGATAATAAAATCGTGGGTAGGACCGATGGATTCTTTGCTGAGGGTATAAAAAACAGTTTTCCTGAATTGCCAGCGGAACACGAAGGGAGATTAAAAAATTCAGAATTACGCGAGCATTTCTTAATAAGGATATTTGCTTATGCTGAATTTCGGAATTTGAATGAAGTCCCTGATGCAGGTGAACTCGTAAAATTCCATACCCGATACAAATATCTGCTTATGACATATAGCCAAAAAAACCTGAAAGAATTGGGGAAGATTGTAGCGGATGGAAAGATGGATTTAAAAGAAAAATTTACACACTACCGAAATCTATTTTATGGTGCGTTTGCAAAAAAACCATCCCGATCAAAGCATTACAATACCATCCTGCATATTTATGGCTATTTTTCAAAGGGACTGAACGAGAAAGAAAAGAGACATTTTTTAAATCTGCTTGAAAAATATAAAAATGGCACTGTGACACTGAATACAGTCATTGAAATCCTTAAAAATTTCGCTTTCCGGTTCGATGATACATATTTGTTATCCCAGAAATATCTTGAGCCTTTTCCTGAAGACTTGATTTAAATCATTTACTTATTTACTTTTTTTTATTCTTGATTATAATTAACTCTGAAGGAGGTATTATTTATGAAAAAGATTTTGCTCTTAGGGTTATTGATTATTACCTGTGGTGGGCAGAAGGGCGCTAATATGAATCAAACAAAAAAATCTCCATATATGCATTTAACGGTTAAGAATTTCGGTGAGATTGTTATTAAACTCTATCCTGATGAGGCACCGAAAAATGTAAAAAATATCATTGACCTGACAAACAAGGGTTTTTACAATGGATTGACATTCCACCGAATTATTAAAGGCTTTGTGATTCAGGGTGGCTGTCCCAAGGGAGATGGAACCGGAGACCCCGGCTATGAGATTGAAGATGAAATCGCACCTAATTTAAAACATTTAAAGGGCACGGTCGCAATGGCAAATCGGGGACCCAACACAAATGGTTCACAGTTTTATATCTGCCTTGAACCCCAGCCCAGGCTCGATGGAAGGTATACTATTATTGGAGAAGTTGTCCAGGGGATGGATGTTGTTGAAAAGATAGGAGCGGTGCCGACCTCTGGTCCCCCTTTTGACCGTCCTTTGAATGATGTGATAATGGAGAAAGCCTGGATAGAAGAAAAATAAAGCCCTTTAAGGTTAATGAAGATATGCTTGGTCTCTGACCCTTATTATCCTTATCCTTCGGGCGTTTCTGAATATACTCATTATCTTGCAAAATATCTAAGGCGTCTCGGGCATGCAGTAAAAATTCTCACGACCCATTATAGAAATGAGGAATATGAACCAGATGTAATCCGCATTGGCAGAGTTTTTTATATACCAATGAATAAATCATTCGCAACCTTATCCATGGGCTGGGATATTCCAAGGAAGGTTAAAAGATTTCTTGAGGAAGAAAAATTTGATGTGATTCACACGATGGGACCATTTCCTCCGAGCATTTCTTTCTTCGCCCTGCATTATTCAAAGGCACTCAATATCACTACATTTCACTCAACGGGGTTTAAATACTATCGCACCGGCTCGCTGATTTTCAGAAAATTATTTAAGCGATATATCGATAAACTCCACGGTTTGATTGCAGTTTCCGAGACCTCGAGGGATACTTTCCTGCCCTATATCCCAGGTGATTATACAATTATTCCAAACGGTATTGATTTAGAGAAATTTCATCCCGGAGTTCTCCCTTTTTCTGAATTTAAAAATAAAAAGAATAAAATTTTATACTTGGGCAGACTTGACCGCCGAAAAGGACTGATTGAACTTCTGCGGGCAATGCCTTTGATAAAAGGTGAATTAAAGAATGTAATTCTAATAGTGGTGGGAAAGGGACCGCTGGAAGATGACTGCAAAAAACTTGTGCAGGAATTAGATTTATCGGAAGTAGTTGTTTTCAAAGGATTTGCAAAATCCGAGGAGATACCAAGATATTATGCTACGGGCGATGTCTATTGTTCGCCGGCGCTTGGTGGAGAATCATTTGGAATTGTCCTGCTGGAAGCCATGGCAGTGGGAAAGCCGGTTGTGACATCACGAATTCCGGGTTATGACCGGGTGATCATAGATGGTTATAATGGTTTGTTTTTTGACCCCTACAAACCCGAAGATATTGCACAGAAGATTATCAGGGTATTGCAAAATGAAGATTTAAGAAAGAGATTGATAAATAATGGAAAAGAATTTGTAAAAGATTATTCTTGGTTCAATATTGCAAAAAAAATAGAAGGATTTTATATCAAGAAGTTAAAAGAATTGAAGAGCGTTTAAACCAATTAGAATATAATTTTCGTCAAAATAATCAGAAAGGAGGTTTTATGAGAAACCTTACACTAATCTTATCTTTGATACTTCTGACAGGTTTATTTGGGTATGCCCAGGATATGTGCCCGCGGCACAAGCCGGATCCTAAAGATATGGAACCGTTTCCTCCTGAATTACTGGACGAACTTTCTTCTGAACAGAAGACAAAGATTGAAGATATACGGATTGAAACAAGGAAGAATATCATCCCGATCAAATCCCAGATTGAATTAAAACATATTGACCTCCATAAAGAGATGAAGGTTGATAATCCAAATAAAGATAGAATATTAAAACTCAGTCAGGAGATTCACGAACTTGAATGGCAGATAAAAAGGTTAAATATAGAGGAAAAATTGAAAATTCATGCAATTCTTACCCCTGAACAGAGAGAAAAATTGAAAATGCCAAGAAAGAAGTTTATTAAAAAGATTGAAATTGAACGCGAAGAAAAAGATTAATAAAAAGGGCTGGAATTCCAGCCCTTTTTATTTCTACTCCATTAAATAGATTGCAAAATATTGGGGATTTTCTTCTTTATATATTTCTTTTGTCGTTTTAGTCTTAATTAATAACTCATAAAATAAATTTTTTATATTTTCGCTTCTCGCAAGACAGGCAAGATAGATTTTTTTATTGTCATTAGATATATTAACATTTATTAATTTTCCTTCAGATTCAAATGATTCCCATTTCACTGGTTTAATGAATGGATTGATGAGTTCGTAGATATCTTTATTACCAACAATCACATCCGCATCTTTTGCATATTCATAAAGTTTATTTTGATAATATGTCTGTTTATCTAAAAAACGCTGATGTTTATAACTGATAATTATATTTAAAAAGACTAATGTTATGATAAATCCAGTTAAAATTTTCTTAAAAAACCTTGTCCTTTCTACAAATTCCGAATATGGAATTATTAAAAAGGGAATCACAGGCAACATATACCTTTGACCACGAATTAATGTCTCAAAAAAATTTTTTCCGGTATCGCTATAATACTGCAATGAGAAAAATAATAAAAAAATCAAAACTGGAAAAATAAAATACCATTTTTCAATAAGTTTTGTTTTAAAACTAATCAGCAACATAAGCGGAAATATAATATTTATCATTAGAAAGAATTGGAAAAACATAATTGGTAAATTGCTAAATGAAAATCCAATGATATTCGCACGCGCAGGTCCGATTACGGTATGGAATACTAAAATGTGATAAAGTAGAATCGGCATTACTCCAGTAGCATTACCAATTAAAAATTTTACTAAATTAGAGAAATCTTTTTTTATAAAAAAGATGACAATTAGTGCAATGGGTATCAATATTGAAGGATATCTTATTGCAATATTTAGTCCGAATACAATGCCAGCAAGAATATATTTCTTTTTAATAAAAGAAATCAGTCCTGCTAAGCAACAAATCGTGCATGGTAAATCACTCATTACTGTTCGACTATATAAAACCATCGATGGATGGAACAGAAAAAGTAGGGCATAATATGAAGGAAGATTATAATGTGAAAGTATTGCAATTAGTATTATAAAGCCAAGAACCATTAATATGTATCCACGCAAAAATATAAGGTTATAATTTAGTCTGGTAAAAGGCAGAAGTAATAAGCTGTTACCAGGTGGATAACGTGATGCGAGGTGATTATTAAATTTTATTGATGCAGGTGCAGCATAAATACCAGCCTGGTCATAATATAACTTACCATTTTGCAATGTATATGCCATTGAAAGATAGGCGGTTTCATCAACTATACCGGTATTTAACGGGTAGAAGAAAAAAAATATCGCGGTATATAATAATAAGGATCCGATCAATATCTGTTTCTTAAACACTGCTTAGTATATTGCTATTTAATTCATTGTCAAGCTCACCCTATATTTTTTTATGTAAGAATTAGTTTCTGAGTTTTCTTCCTAAATATCATAAGTTCGGTTTTTTTATTTACTATTTACCATTTATAAAATGGGGAAAGAGGGGATTGAGATTGTGATTTTATAAATATTTGAGAATAGTGGCTACGACAAAAAGAAATGTATGATGACATTTAGTAGTAAGACTGAATATTTCAAAAAAACAAAAGATGTACTGAATATAGATTGTCAAGGAATTGACTTTTATGCAAGGATAAGTATAATAACCAAAAAGGAGAACAAGATTATGTCAATAATCCTTGATGGAAAGAATTTAACAATTGAAAAACTTGTTGCAATTGCCCGCCATAATGAAAAAGTGGAAATTGCACCAGCATCTCTTGAGGAGATTAAAAAATGTCGGGCAATGCTTGAAAAGAAATTGAAGGCAAGGGAAGTAATGTATGGAACCAATACTGGAATTGGTGAATTGTCTGAGATAGTTTTATCAGACGAAGAGGTTGAGCAATTTCAGAGATATTTAATTTATAATCACGCTGCGGGTATTGGTGAGCCGATGCCCATAGAATATGTGCGCGGAGCAATGGCCAGCCGGATAAATGTCCATGCAAAAGGTAGATCGGCGTGCCGACCGGAAATCACGATGACATTGATTGAAATGTTAAATAAAGGTGTGACTCCTGTGGTTTGCCGGAAGGGTTCGGTTGGTGCCTGTGGAGATTTAGCACCAATGTCTCAGATCGCACTTTTAATGCTTGGTGAGGGAGAGGCAT
Organism: Caldifarciminota bacterium; assembly: GCA_965649105.1. Lineage (GTDB taxonomy): Bacteria > Hydrothermota > Tepidihabitantia > SM23-42 > JAOAFX01 > JAOAFX01. Next base: position 95,080 of record CBFGJP010000001.1, on the reverse strand, counting down.
TCTATCAGGGCGAAAGGTTGCCGGGCAGGGTGGCAATGGAAAGGGCAGGAATTTCAATCCCCGGACTTAAGGCAAGAGATGGACTGGCAATAATCAACGGTTCAAATTTTATCACTGCAATAAGTGCGCTCCAGTTATATGATATAAATCGCTGGCTAAAACAGGCAGAGATCGCATGTGCAATGACCTTAGAGGCACTGATTGCCAATCTAAAACCGTATGATGTGCGGGTTCATGAGGCAAGGGGATTTCCTGGGGCAATTCGTTCAGCAAAGGCAATAATGAAGTGCATTCAAGGAAGTGATTTGCTCAGTGGAAAATTCAAAACCAAGGTCCAGGATGCGTATTCAATGCGTTCATCACCTCAGGTTATTGGTGCCGCACATGATGCGGTGCGTTGGGCAAGACAGCAGGTTGAAATCGAGTTGAACGGTGTCGGTGATAATCCTATATTTCTATCAGATCAGGATCTTACCTTGACCGGTGCCAATTTCCAGGGTTCGCCGATTTCATTGCCAATGGATATGGTGGGAGCAGCGGTGACAATGGTCTGCGTCTTATCGGAAAGGCGTCTCAACAGATTGACCAATCCAAATTTGAGTGTCGGTCTTCCGGCGTTTTTGACCAAAAATCCAGGTATATTTTCTGGATTTATGCTCAGCCAATATACTGCGGATATGATGATCGTTGAACAAAGAATTCTTTCAATGCCTGCCTCAATTCAGTCAATCCCTGCGGCAGCCGACCAGGAAGATTTTGTTTCAATGGGGATGAATACGGCATTGAAGAACGAACAGATCATTGATAATTCTTATGGGATACTTGGGGTTGAATTTATGGCTGCCGCTCAGGCATTGGATTTCCGTGAATTTAATCCTGGTAAAGGTGTCAATGCCGCAAGAAAAGTCATTAGAAAATATATTCCCCACCTTGAAGAAGATCGCCCATTATATCCTGACCATAATAAAATGAAAGAATTGGTAAAATCATGTGAGATTCTTGAAGAGGTTGAAAGAGAGGTCGGTAGTCTGGGATAGATTTACTTATAATAATTTAAAGATATTTTTCCATCGATCATTTTTGCATAAGAAAAATTATCGACCCAGTCTCCGGTATTGATATAATATTTATCTTCGGAATAACTTTTAAAAACCGGAATGTGGGAATGGGCAAGTATTACGATATCAAATTTTTTTAATTTATTGATTGCAAATCTTTCAAGCATCAAACTTAGACTTTCACTCCTCGGTTGTTGACGGGAAAGGTGGGCAATCCCCTGGGCTAAAAAAACACCTATATCAGGATGGAGCAAACTATACAATTTATGATTAAATTTTGAAGTCAATAGATTCTCCCAAAGAACGGTCCATAATCTCCGGTCAAATTTGTTGCCATGGGCAAGATAAATTTTTTTACCATCAATCTCAATCTCGGCATCCCTAAGATATATACAAAATCCCAATTTTTTAAAGAAGTCGCCGATCATAACTTCGTGATTGCCTAAAATATAATGTAATTTTACACCCTGCTGGTGAAGATTGAAAAATGTGGCGAGGATTCTAAAATAATCCTTTGGTAATGCGATATTGTATTCAAACCAGAATTCAAACATATCACCGAGAATAAAAAGGTTTTCTAAATCATTTTTTATTTCATTTAAAAATTTTATCAGTAATCTTGCACGATAACTATCATCTTTGCGGATATGGGCATCGCTTAAAAATATATGCATAAAATAATTTAATCAGATTTTTTCGTAAGTCAATATCTTCTGTTCTGACTCCTCTTTACTTTCCTTCCCCCTTGATGGGGGTTTTAATTTTCTACGGAAAAAGGTAGGACAATGAATATTGAAAAGCCACAATCTTTACAAATATTCTGCATTTAAGTCTTAAAAATTTGGAGGGGACTCAGGCTTATGATATCTTGACTTTTTTTAAAAAATGTGGATAATTAAGGTATGATAAAAGGCAGAAAGGAGATTTAAAAATGGCATTGATAAAAGAGAAAAAACAGGAACTGATAAGCGCTTTTAAAAGGCATGATAAAGATACCGGCTCACCGGAGGTGCAGATTGCGCTCCTCAGTGAACGGATAAAGATACTTACTGAACATTTGAAAAAGTTTCCTAAAGATAAACATTCCAGACAGGGATTGATTAAGATGGTTAATGATCGTAGGCGCCATCTTAATTATCTCTTAAGAAAGGATAAATCCCGTTACCTTAAAATTGTGGAAACACTTGGTTTGAGAAGGTAAATTGTATTCAGTCGAATTAAAAGTTGGTGAAAAAAATTTGCGTCTGGAGAGTGGACGGGTTGCCCGTCAGTCAGCGGGTGAGGTCCTTGTCTCTTATGGTGACACTGTAGTCCTTGTCTGTGTAAATTATAATCCGGAGATAGACCAGACAGTAGACTTTTTGCCTCTCACTGTTGAATATCGTGAACTCTCTTTTGCCGCCGGAAAGATCCCGGGTGGTTTCATAAAAAGAGAGATGCGGCCTTCAGACAATGAGATTCTTTCTTCAAGGCTTATTGATAGACCATTAAGACCACTTTTTCCACCTGATTTTCGAAATGAAGTCCAGATCATTGCTTATCTTCTTTCTTCGGATGTTGAACACGACGCCGATATACTGGGAATAACCGGTGCCTCAACCGCACTTTTGATTTCCGAAATTCCTTTTACAATTCCGGTGGCGGGTGTCAGGGTAGGGCTTCTTGATGGCAAATATGTTATTAATCCCACCCTTACCCAGCAAGAAAATTGCCGGGTCAACCTCGTTATTGCCGGAACCAAGAATGCGGTGGTGATGATCGAAGGTGGAGCTAGAGAAGCAACAGAAGAAGAAATCATCGGTGCAATTCAAGTTGGTCATAATGAATGTATCAGAATAATTGAAATAGAAGAAAAAATGCGGCAGGCGATTGGAAAAGAAAAAATCGAGAACAGTGAACCATTTGTTGATGAAGAACTTGCCAGTGAAATTAAAGAGAAAGTTGGCAATGACATAAATCAAATATTTCTTTTCCGAGAAAAAAAGGCACGAAATGAAGCAGGTTATGAGTTGATTAAAACTGTGGTTGAAAAATTTGCGGATCGAGAATTGGAAAACATCGAGGCGAAGGTTCGATATGTGGTTGAGAAAATGATTGCTGAGAGAATGAGAAATATGGTTCTGGAAGAGAAGAAAAGATTTGACGGAAGGGGCTTGAGAGATATAAGAAATGTTTCTTGCGAAATAGGAGTTTTACCTCGGACCCATGGTTCAGCTCTATTTACTCGGGGCCAGACCCAGAGTCTTGCAGTTACGACACTGGGAACAAAGAGTGATGAGCAACGGATTGATGCAATTTATGGGGAAGAGACTAAATCATTTATGTTGCATTATAATTTTCCACCTTTTGCTACGGGTGAAGTGAAGCCGATCCGGGGACCAAGCAGGAGAGAAATCGGTCATGGGGCACTTGCTGAAAGGGCGATTTTACCAGTATTACCATCTGAAGAATCATTTCCTTATACAATCCGGGTTGTGTCAAATATTCTTGAATCCAATGGTTCATCGTCAATGGCAAGCGTTTGTAGTGCTTCTTTAGCATTAATGGATGCAGGGGTCCCGATAAAGACAGCCGTGGCAGGCATTTCAATTGGACTGGTAAAAGAGGGTGATAGATATGAGTTGTTGACCGATATTATAGGAGATGAGGACCATTATGGTGATATGGATTTTAAGGTTGCCGGGACAAAGGATGGAATAACTGCGGTCCAACTGGACCTAAAAATTCAGGGTTTAGATATCGCTATTTTGAGAAAGGCACTTGAATATGCAAAAGAGGCAAGAGAAAATATTCTGAAGATAATGAGCAGTACAATTAATTCTCCGCGAAGTCATCTTTCAAAATATGCCCCCAAGATTCTTGCCTTTTTTATTCCCAAAGAGAAGATTGGTGAAGTCATTGGGCCGGGTGGCAAGGTTATCAGGCGAATCATTGGTGAAACAGATTTGAAGATTGATATTACCGATGATGGTAAAGTAACAATCGCCGGGACCGATGCTGAATTTGTAAAAAAGGCACAGAACGAAATCTTGGGAATCGTGCAAGAAGCCGAGGTGGGAAAGATCTATAAAGGTAAAGTCACAAGAATTACTAATTTTGGCGCATTTGTTGAGATATTGCCGGGAAAGGAAGGATTGCTACATATATCAAAACTAAGCCGACAACGGGTGCGCAGGGTAGAAGATGTGGTAAAAATTGGTGATGAAGTAGTGGTGAGGGTTTATGAAATTGATGAAATGGGAAGGATAAATTTAATGCGCGTAGGTGAAGATTGGCAGCGCAAGTAAAAGAGACAGGAATTATTCAAAATATAAATTCAAATTTGAGGATTGTTGCTGAACCGTTAAATCAATATTATTCATTTGCCCTCGGGTTATTTTTGGCCTACGGTGCAAGGGATGAAGATAAAGATTTCAATGGTATTACACACTTGATTGAACATATGTTATTTAAAGGGACCTCAAAAAGGTCGGCACTGGAAATTGTGCGCTTGATTGAAGGCCTGGGTGGTTCGTTTGACGCATTTACAACAAAAGAAAATCTTGTGATAGTTACTCGTTTCCTTTCGGAACATTTGATAAAGGTCTTTGAACTAATCAGCGAAATTTTACTTGAATCAAAATTTGGTAATGAAGAATTCATTAGGGAGAAGTCCGTGATAATGGAGGAGATAAAGTCAAATAATGAAGATCCAGCCGATTATGTTTATGATCTATTGTTTGAAGTTTTATTTAAAGAACATCCAATGGGCATGCCGATTGCTGGAACCATCGATTCTGTTTCGGCATTGGCTATAGATAGGGTTCAAACTCATTATCAAAATTTATTAAATTATCCAATGGTTGTTGCGGTAAGCGGAAGTTTTAACCTCGACGATTTGGTATCATTTGCGCAGCAAAGATTTGGCAGAGGTGGGTTGGCGTCATTGAGGCGACAGTCACCATCGAGATATCTGCCTGGAGAGCGTTATCAAATCCGTAATGATATTTCCCAGATTCATTTATGTTTTGGTGTGCCCGCAGTTTCTTATATCTCGGATATCAGACACACTGTTTTTCTTTTAAACACGATGTTGGGCGGTGGGATGTCTTCTCGTCTTTTCCAGGGGCTGAGGGAAGAGAAGGGGCTGGTTTATGATGTTCATTCATTCGTTGATTTTTATAGTGACTGCGGGATAATGGGTTTTTATCTAAGTACTGACAAGAAAAATCTTTTTCCAATTATTAAAGAGTTAAAAAAAATTTTCAGCGCAATTTATCGTGATGGATTCGGTAGCGAAGAAATTGAGATCGCAAAAACTTTTATTACCGGAAATTTTTTATTAAGTCTTGAAAGTTCTACCAATCGAATGTTGCGAATCGGCAGGGAAGTTTCTTATCTAAATAAAATTACGTCCGTTGAAGAAATAGTTAGCAAGATAAAGATGACTACCAGGAATGAAATCAATAATTTCACGAAAGAGTATTTCGATTTAAAAAAATATTCAATCGCCGCGATTGGACCGATAGATAGACATATAATGCAAAATATTATTGATGAAATAAGGAGTTGAGATTAGGCTATTACTGATTGCACCTGCAATTGTTGATGAGAAAAGAAGAGGAATGCAGGGTAAGGCATTTCAATTACCGCCTTTTTCCCTTGCTGCAGTTGCTTCTGCAACACCGGAGCATGTAAATATTAAAATTCTGGATGAAGCAATTGAGCCCATCGATTACAATTATCCTGCAGATCTTGTTGGTATTACTATCCTCACAAAATTTGCACCACACGCCTATGAAATTGCTGATAATTTTAGGAGTAAAGGAGTTAAGGTTGTTTTAGGTGGGCTCCACCCATCTGCCCTGCCCGAAGAAGCATTACAGCATGCCGATGCAGTGGTTGTTGGTGAAGCTGAAGGAATATGGGAAACTGTGATAAATGATTTTGAAAATAATGCCTTTAAAAAAATTTATAAAAATCCTGATTTTCCAGACCTCGGAAAAATAAAAATTCCCCGCCGTGATTTATTTAAAAAATCGAGATATTTGTTTACAGCTATGGTTCAGACCGGACGCGGGTGTCCATTCAATTGTAATTTTTGTAGTGTGACAAAATTCTTTGGTGGTAAGTTCAGGACAAGACCGGTGGAATGCGTAATCAAAGAGATACGAAGTTTAAAATCAAAATTTATTGGTTTTTCTGACGACAATATTTTTGGAAACAGAATATATGCGCGTAAATTATTTAACGCTTTGAAATACGAAGGTATTATCTGGATGGCTCAATCCTCCATTAATATCACTGATGATCCCGAGTTACTTCATCTTGCAGCAAGGAGTGGTTGCAAAGGGCTTTTTATTGGCCTTGAATCTGTTGATGCGGAATCTTTGGTACAGATGCATAAGGGATTCCAGAAGCCTCAGAGATTTAAAGATAGTATTGCCCGATTACATGATGAAGGGATCGGTGTTATGGGGGCATTTGTCTTGGGTAGTGATAATGAAGATGAGTCAATTTTTCAAAAAACCTTAGAGTTTGCCAAAAAGATAAAACTTGACCTTGCCCAATTCTCAATATTAACACCCTATCCAGGAACAGCACTTTTTAATAGATTAATGAAAGCAAATAGAATTTTCGATTTTGATTGGTCTAAGTATGATGCTGGCAATGCAGTATTCAAACCATTGAAAATGTCTGCAGAAAAATTAAAAGAAGAGGTTGATAAATTGTGGCGTGAATTTTATAGATTTGATGAGGTTTTGTATCGTTTGTTAACATTGGGGAAAAGATTACCAATGCAGATTCTGCCATTGCTTCTTTTGAATATCAGTTTTAGAAAAGAGATAGCCGCAACGCAGAATTTGTGAAAATAAAAGTCAGACCCGAGGATTTTGTTGTTGATGAAATTATAGATCTTCCTGTTTCAAATTCCGGACCGTATACCCTGTTAAAATTAAAAAAACGCTACTGGAATACGCTTGATATTATCGATTTTATTGCACGCAAATTTTCAGTAGCAAAGGAAAGATTCTCAAGGGCGGGTTTAAAGGATAGATATTCATTATCAACCCAATATTTAACATTTCGTGGTGTATTTAAAGAGACTGTTGAGGAAAAGAATTTTGTCTTGATACCAATAGGAAAAGTCCCAAAACCAATTCTGCCCGGAGATTTAAGGGGGAATAGATTTTCAATAGTTCTCCGCGACCTAAACGATGCAGAAATAGATAGAATTTATAAGAACTATCCAGAGATTTGTGAATTTGGTTTTCCCAATTATTTTGATGAACAGAGATTTGGTTCGGCACGCCATCGTAAAGGGTTTTTTGCAAAACTTTTAATGCTGGGACATTATCAGGGCGCTCTAAAATTAATTCTTTGTTATCCTTATAAAGATGATAGTAAAAAAGTAAAAATTTTCAAGAAATATTGTGCTGAACACTGGGGTGATTGGACAGATGCTTTGCAATATGCTCCTTTTGAATTTAAAAAAATTTTATCCTTTTTGAAAGATAACCCCCGGAATTACAAAAATGCAATAAAGAATATAGATAAGGATATGCTCAACCTTTATTTACTTGCATATCAATCATATTTATTCAATGAGATTTTATATCTGATAATCAAAAAGTATGGACAAAAGACAAAAGAAATTCCATACTCAATGGGTAGCTATTTATTTTACCATAAATTATCTGACAAAAAAAATATGGTAGATTTAAAAGTTCCTATGATCAATGAAACAAGTAAATTTTCTGGACCGATCGGCAAAATGATTATGGAAGTATTAGAACGTGAAGGAGTTGAGTTAAGAGATTTTAAGTTGAACAAAATGCGATTTCGAGGGGTGAGATTTAAAAGTTTTTTAAGACCAGCGATCATTTTCCCCCAAGATTTCTCTATTGGTAAGGCAGAACAGGACGAGATATACCAAAACAAAAAGAAAATTTATATTGAATTCTTTTTGCCGCCGGGCTCTTATGCCACTATTTTAATCAAACGTATGCTCTTATAAATTTAGTATTTAAAATTTAAATATGAATATAAATAACAGCTGAGTCTTCTTAAACTCGGTCCCTGCATTTAATTCATATTGATATGCCTGCTATAATAATCATAAGGCAGTTTAAAAAATAAAGATAATTTAACCAAAAAGAGAGAAATCAGTAACTGCTGTTATTGACTTTTTGGCAATTTAATATAGAATTAAGGAGAAATATGCTATTCGTCTTTATTTTAAAACTGCTGAGTCATTTCCCCCAACAAAAGATTGATGAAGCGGTAATTAAAATAAATGGGTTAGCGAAAGAAATTCATAATGCCGATAATAACCTTGGAAAAAACTCTCCGATTTATTCGAAGGCGAGATTGTTCTCATTTGATTATAATGCCCATTTTAAGACATTTTCGGATATAATAATCGGTGATACGCCGGCCGAGACTCTTTTTGTTTCCGGATATTTCTATAATGAGGGAAATATATTCATCATAAATGATGGAGTACTCAGGCTAAAAAATGCTGATTTCAATCTTGACGGCAACATTTATGTTTTAAATAAAGGGAAGATTCTAGTGGATTCAAGTTATTTAAACATTTTACAGGATTATATTTATCAATATGGTATTAACCTCACTGATTCCGCAGAATTTATACTTACAAATTCAAACACACGCTATAATGGATTTCCCTTTGGATTTTCAGCCGATGAATTTTCAAAAGTAATAATGCAGAATGCGATCAATTACGACTGGACAACTGCAATGGTGAATGGTCGGGCAAATGTCTATTTAAATAATGTGGGTATTGCCGGTGAATGGCTATTCGCAGATGATTGTTTTGCCTTTTTTAACCGGGTTGATAATTTTCTTTCCTGGTATTTCTTCCCCGAGTCTTCAGTTATCAATTTTAAATTTCCCGACGGTTCATGGGTAAACGGATTTTTCATTGACTCAACCTTGGGAAATGTCCAGGGAATTGGTTATCATGTGGAAATTGACAGTTCCACAAATTGTATGTGGGCAGCAATCCCACTTGAGGGTTCAGATGTAACTATTGATAGTTCATTATTGAGAGTGACGGGATTATTATTGGGTGGGGATGATTCTTTAACTTTATCAGGGATTGTGAACGGCTTGTATTACGAAGATTATACGCTCCCATTATTAGACCGGAACTATCACCTTACACACACAATAGTCCAGACCTGGAATATATATCCATTTGATTCAGTTTCATTGGAATTATTCGGTTCAATATTTGGTGAACTCTGTACCTATGGAAGCAGTTATGTCTATATCCACAATGCATTCTGTGATGGTTCAGGCGGACATCTTGAATCAAACGATAGCGCGCTTTTGATTACTGTATTATCAAGTATTTCCGCAGATATTATTTCAAAAGGACATAGTATCTGCTTTATTGGCTACTGTGCGATGCCCTGGGGGAATATATGGGCTACAGGCAGTTCTATAATGCTTTTAGTAAATTCTATTTTCCCTGCAGACCCACTTCCTTCTGATACTTCTCTGGTCTTTGTCCTTTCAATTATCGGTCCTAATAGTGGAATTATTAACAATATAATACCCATTTTGGGTTCTGCCTGGATAGATAAAGGTCCTTATCAGCCGCTTGACTTCGGTTATTATCAGGTCTTTTATCGTGCTGAAACAGATACCACCTGGATACCGATGGGTGATTCCTGTTTTGATGAAGTCAGGCGTGATACATTGTGTTACTGGAATACCACTGGTTTGAATCCAGGGAATTATATTGTGCGCCTTGTCTTAAAGGATAATGAAGGTGATAGTGTAGATTGTCTTAAATTAATCCCACTATATGAGATGGATGTGGATGAAACAGGAAGCAATCTTTTTGCCTCAATCAACATTTTGCCCAATCCTGTTTATGAATTTATCATGATTAAAGGCATAAGCGAGACGAAAGCGGATTTGAGTTATGTAATTTATGATGTATCAGGCAGGGTTGTCCAAAAAAATAAGTTGATTGAGCCGGTCATTGATATCTGTGGACTTTCAAGGGGTATATATTTTATAGCTATTGAAAATGGTACACAGAGGGTTATAAAGAAAATCATTAAGATTAAATAATTAAGGAGGCTATGTGTTTATAATAAGTATTATCGCCTTGAATATGTTGATTAGTCAGGATATGATTGTAAGAGTCTATGTGCCCTCCTGGCGGGATTTGCAAAGAATTTCGGGTAAGCCATTAGAGATCGCTGCAGGACGGTATGGCGAGTGGTACGATCTGGTGGTTGAACGGGAAGGGCTGGATAGGGTGATTGCCTCAGGACTGCCTTATGAAGTTACTGTTTATAGCCTGGAACTGGAAAAAGCAAAGGTCAGGGGTAATTACCTGAATTATACACAGATTGTTGATTCATTGAGACATTTCGTCCAGAATTATCCTTTAATATGTAAAATGGATTCTCTACCTTTAAGAACTTATGAAGGAAGGTGGATATATGGGATAAAGATTTCTGATAATGTTAACTTAGATGAATTTGAACCGAATTTTACAATTGATGGATGCCATCATTCAAGGGAATGGGCAACACCCCAGGCAGTTCTGTTCTTTGCCGATTCAATGTTACGTTCTTATAATATCGTTCCTGAAATTACCGACATAATCAATACAACCCAGATTTACTGTTTCCCGGTCATCAATGTAGATGGTTATGTATATGACTGGCAATATTATCAAGGCAATTGGCGCAAGAATCGTGAGCCATTTGGGGGTGCGATCGGCACTGATTGTAATCGAAACTACGCTGGTGCGTGTAATGGTGATATAGATGGCTACTGGGGTGCTGCAGATGAATCACAGGTTTCACATTATCCTTCGGATCAGACATTCTGCGGTGCATACGCTTTTTCTGGTGATGAGGTCCGTGCCTATGCAATGTATATCCGTCAGCATAATATTACAACCGGATTTTCGTTACACAGTTATGGTGAACAGGTGATGTGGCCCTGGGGATACAAGGCAGCGGGAACCCCGGATGCAGGACTTTATACTGCAAAAGGTAATTATATGGCAGGTATGATGCAAAGGATTAATGGAGGTACTTATACACCCGGACAGTCATATAGCAATCCTTATCCAACCTGTGGGAATGCGAGGGACTGGGTTTACGGATATAATCATTATGTAAATGGCCTATCTTCACTCTTTTATGGTGCTGAAATCGGGACTGCATTTTATGAACCAGTCGCCAATCTTGATTTTATCTCACGTCAGGTATTTAAGGCGGCAAAATATCTTGCCGGATTTGCTGATTCATTAATTCTTGTTGCCGAAGGTGTGGTTCCACCTCCAAAGATTCATCCGATTGATACTGTATCACCAAATTTTACGATTATCTGGCATCCGAAAAATAGTTATGATAACCATCCAGCGCATTG
>CBFGJP010000001.1:12264-83515 GCA_965649105.1 Caldifarciminota bacterium | reverse complement strand
AACTCGTCCGTTTATCTAATCCCAGTGTTAAGACTGATAGTTTAGAATCCGGGACCGGGCGCTGGCTTTTACAGGGTTATCGCATTTCTACGGCACAATCCCACTCGCCGACCCGAAGCCTCTGGTCTGGTGATTCAGCAAATATGAATTATGCGGCAACAACAGTCCATCCTTACCTCGTTCAGCCCAACGATTCTTTTACATTCTGGTGTCGTTATGCATTAGAAAATAACTATGATGTTACCGTTGTTGAAGTTTCCGAAAATAAAAAAGAGTGGTTCAATCTTGATACCACGAGATTTACCGGAACACAAAATTCCTGGGTGCGCAAGGCATATTCCCTTGCCAACTGGGTTGGTAAATCTGTTTACTTCCGTTTCAGGACGATGTATGATAGTGATGTGCAATCAGGTGGTTTTTATGTTGATGATATTAGCCCTATCTGTTATTTTAACAATGTTGATATCATTTCTAATAGCATTACGGATACTACATACACATTTTTCAATCATCCGCTTGGTGAATACTACTACTATGTGCGCGGCTATAATACAACCTGGCTTTGGGGTGATTATTCCTGTCTTGAAAAGGTTTTTGTGAGCAATTTTGGGGTCAGTGATAAAACAGGATGTGATAAGACAAACGAATTTTCGCTTACCATACACCCAAATCTATTTAAAAATCAATGTGTGATTAAATTCCAAATTCCAAACAATTCCGCATTTCGCGAACCGCGATCCGCAATCTCGTTAAAAGTTTATGATGTTTCAGGTCGAGTGGTTAAAGATTTTTCTCGGTTAACGATAAATGGTGAACGGTCAACGATTTTCTGGGATGGTAAAGACAATTCAGATAAGAAACTTCCTGCAGGTATCTATTTTGTCCATCTTGAAACAGGAGATTATAAGAAAATAGAGAAGGCGATTCTTTTGAAATAGAAATTCCTTGACTTTGCCCAAAAATTTGATATATTTATCTACAATGCAAAAATGGTTCTTGTTTGTTTTTATTGCTGCCCTTGGCTGCAACAAACTGCCATTGGGCGAAGAAGAACTTAATGAACGGGGAAATTTTGAAGCCATTACCGTAAACCTACCATTATATGTTTCATTTACTGAGTCAAAGGCGATTCCACTTGGGACTTCCCAGAATCTCATAATTGGCAAAGATAATAAATACGAATCGCGCATTATCTTAAAATTCAATTTTTCTGATACAACATACCAGGGGCTTGACCAGATAAAGTTAATACTATTTAAAAATAAAAATTTCCATAATGATACATTGAAATTTACAGTTCATGTTTTGACTAATGAATTTTCTGAAACAGAAGCAACATGGTATAAAAAGGATAATACGGATTTGTGGACAAACCCGGGTGGTGATTTTGAAGTTGATTCTTTGAGATGGGGTGAGATAAAAGGTGATTCCTGCGTAATTTTTTTCAATTATGTCGACCTTGGTAAGATGAAGAACGGCAAGGGTATTATTCTGGTTCCTGAAGATACCGGGTTCTGTGTTTTTTACGCCCGGGAATCAGGGAAATCATCCCGGTTCCAAATCGTGAAGAATGGGGTTATTACGTCTTTGTCCCTCCAGGCTGATTGTCACATAATAAAAATAGATACCCTACCCAATTACTGGGAAAATTGGCTTGGCAGCGGGGTATCATTCCGGAATTATGTGAAATTCAGTTATGACACATTGCTAAATGGTAATAAGCCTATTTATGGGGAGTTGTCCTTCAAGGCAATTCATCATTATGGAATGCGTGATTCTATTGAGATAGGAGTAAAGTATCTTACAAAGCCCTTTATGGGATTTGATACCGAACTCAGTCCACAGATTGCCTTGAAAAAATTTGCTTTAAGTGATACACTCTTTACCCTTGATATTGTTCAGTATATCGAACGGATTATTGAGTATCCGGATTCTAATTTTGGAATGTTCATTTATTTGTCTCCCGAGAATTATGATATTGCAAATGTTAAACTGGAAACCGGTTCCCATCAGTTAAAAGTTGGATATATCAAACCCCCGGTAGAGAGATGAACATCATTTTACTTTCAATATTTACTGCATCGGTTTTCTCTATTGAGGGTATTGGTCAAGACCAGAGCATATTCCGGTCACCTTTTTTTAAACAGGTAACCATTGCCAATATTGAGTTCTCACTAAGACCCGAATTTAACATATTAAATAAAGGAAGCGATTTGCGCGGGATTTTTTGGACAAATCCCTTTGGCCTTGATATGAAGATTCCTGTTTATAAAGGTCTGGTGATTTGTTTTGGTAGTAGAGAGAGATACAGTCAGTCATTTGATATTTATAGCATTATAGATGGGCTTGATATGTATGTGCAGGGTAGAGGTGGGATTGAAGAAATATATTTTCAGTTAAATCACAGAATTAACTTCGCTGAAATCTTTTTCAGCGGTTCTTATCTGTATGGAAGTTCAAAAGAAATATGGAATTATACAATTGGTAGTTATTCTATCTCTGATACCTTTGTGTATCGCAATACTGGGAGGATATTCAGTACTGGATTGCAATTATTTATGCTCTCCTGTTATTACGAAGGATTCGGAAGATTGTATATGGAAAAATCCCAAAATGATACAACATATAATCTGCCTCAAGTTTTCGGCTTCGGGATCGAACATAATTTAAAAGATTGGTATGGAGCATTATTATTCGAGCACTTGTTTGGAGCAGGAATTAATACAGTGAACCGTTTCAAGATAATCGGTAAGAAAAATAATATAGGTTTTTCTTATGCTTATAATCCCTGGTATTTAAGCGGTATCAAGGAGCATTCGGTCGGATTAATTTATAATTTGGGTTTGAAGAATTTTGCGAAAATAGCAATTAGACCATATATAAGTCTTAGAATAAAAGGTGAATTAAGGGAATTCGTATTTATCCCGGAGCTCAGACTTGTGCTTGAAGAAGTTTTTGCAAGAAGAAAAAAGTAATTTGGTTAAATGGTTTAAATTATCTGCTCTTTTATGAAACCTAAAATTTTATTACTTGATGATGAAGAAAGTCTCTTAAAATGGCTTTCTTACGCATTGCAGGAAAATGGATATGAAGTATTTGCAACGACTGAACCAAGAAACGCCCTTAATCAATTAAAATCTGAAAAATTTGATTGTGTAATAAGCGATATAAGAATGCCGGGAATGGATGGATTCCAGTTTTTAAAAAATGTGAGGTCAATGTATCCGCACCTACCGGTTATCTTCATCACGGCCTATGGTTCAATGGAATCAGTTATAAATGCATTAAGGGATAGAGCGAGTGATTATCTCTTAAAACCGTTCGGGATTGATGAGATTCTTAATCGGATTAGGATAAACTTGAGGAAAGAAAGAGATATTGAAACAGAGATTGTTGGAGAAAGCAAAGTGATGAAGCATATCTTGACCCTTGTGGATAAGATTGCTGCGACGGATACGACGGTTCTGATACTTGGCGAATCAGGTACAGGTAAGGAATTGATTGCGCGGGAAATCCATAAGAGGTCAAAAAGGGGCAGTTATAATTTTGTGACCATTTCCTGCGCGGCGCTGCCCGAGACCCTTCTTGAAAGTGAACTATTTGGTTATAAAAAAGGCGCATTCACTGGTGCAACAAATGATAAAGATGGATTATTCCTTACCGCAAACAAAGGCAGTTTTTTCCTTGATGAAATTGGGGATGCACCGAGTTCAATACAGATGAAAATATTGAGACTCCTTGAAGAGCGGGAGATAGTGCCGTTGGGTTCTACTAAGCCAATAAAGATCGATGTCCGTCTAATAGCGGCAACAAATAAAGACCTTTATGAAGAGGTTAAGCAAAAGAGATTTCGTGAAGACCTTTATTATCGCTTGAATGTGATTCCCATCACCCTCCCCCCATTACGGCAGAGAAAAGAAGATATTCCTTTACTTGCTGATTATTTTTTGAAATCTATTTGTGAGCGAGAGAATCTTGGAGAAAAGAGATTGATGAAATCAACGATTGAAGTGCTTAAAAATTATTATTGGCCAGGAAATGTCCGGGAATTGAAGCATACTATAGAGAGGGCAGCGGTTCTTGCTGAGACTTACTATATCAAACCCGAACACATAAATTTGCCCGGTGCGCGGATTGAGCCGTTGAAGCAGATAGAAGATAATGAGATAAAAAAGGCATTGACTGAATGTAAAGGGAATATCACCGAGGCAGCCCGGAGATTAGGAATAAGTAGGGCGACATTATATAGGAGGATAAGTAATATGAGAGAATTCAGGAAGAGGAGAAGAGGTTAGGAATTTGTTATTCCAAATTCCTAACGAGACTTGAGTGTCACAAAATGAGACACGACACAGAGATTGAGACAAATTTAAAATACAAAAGTAATGAAATTTCAAGCGTTTTTTAAAATTAAACAGGCACGATTTTTGCATAAATATTATATGGATAGATAAAAAAATTTAACCGGTCTTTGACATTGCCATTGACAATTCTAAAAAAATGCATATAATATAAATTAGAATTGTCAATAAAATGTAATAAAAAAACGGGCTTTCTGGTTAATGACGAATACAGTTAACGGAAACGAATGATGCGGATAAATTTGTCAAAGAACATTTCTGATATTCTACCTGTGCCCTAAAGCCCGAAATGTAAGGTTAAAGGTGAAATTAAAAAGATTAAAGAGCTAGACTCTTTGTGCCTTTAACTTTTAACCTTAGACTCTAAAGAGGTTGCAGGAGCAACCATTCTTATGCCGGGGCACTATGATGGGTAAATGGTTAAATAACCATTAACCAATGTCAGTAACTCCAAATCAAAATCCGCTTTAGTTTGCGGGTTTTGTCAAGAAAAGAAGGAGGTACACAATGAAGAAGGGTTTTACCCTAATTGAGCTGATGGTCGTGGTGGTCATCATTGGTATTTTGGCCGCCATCGCCATCCCGAATTTTATTGCAATGCAAGAAAGAGCAAAACAGTCATCAGTCAAGGGCAATATGCATACCACACAGCTATGCGTCGAAGCATATGCAGTAGATTTTAATGGCGCCTATCCAACAGATGTGAATACTTCTGGAGAGGGCTTTGGTTATTATTTCCCTGGTGGTGACGAAGATTTGCAAACAGTACTTGGACAACTACCCAATAATCCATATACGGGTGCACCAATGCAAGTAGCTGATTTTATTATACATGTGTACGCCAATGCCGGCGACAATAGTGACCAATCAATCGGCGGAGCAAATGACGCAAACCTTGGTGGAGCAGGTCTTATAAGGTACGGAACCTATTCAACCTCCGGTGCGTGGCCTTGGACTGAGTGGGGTGTCGTTGGTTCAAGGAAAGACTTTCTCACTTTAAGAGGTGGTAGCAGCATTCTCGTTCTGCACAATTAGCTGCTGTTTACTCTAAACGCCAAAAAGGGACCTTTATATACGCGTATATAAAGGTCCCTTTATTCTATCAATATGAATGCAATAGAAATATTAAAAGTGACAAAAAACTATAAAACGGGTTTTCTCCTCAAAAAGAAGAATGCCTTGAACAATGTTAGTTTATCAGTAAAGTCTGGTGAGATATATGGATTTCTTGGACCGAATGGAGCAGGAAAAACGACAACAATAAAAATCCTGACCAGTTTGCTTTTTCCAGATTCGGGCGATGTTTATATAAATGGTATTAAGTTACCAAACATACTTGCAATGAAACAAGTAGGTTATTTACCCGAAAATCCAAGTTTTTATTCTCATATCACTGGATATGAATTTTTAGAATTCTGCGGACATATTTTTGAAATTTCCATTAAGGTATTACATAAACGTATACCTAATCTATTGTCTCTGGTTGGTTTAGAAAGTGCTAGTAACATGAAAATTAGAACTTATTCTAAAGGCATGCTTCAGAGACTTGGTATTGCGCAGGCATTGATTAATGATCCTTCGTTGCTTATTCTTGATGAACCAATGGAAGGGCTTGATCCAATCGGCAGAAAGGATGTGAAAGCAATAATGTCTAATCTCAAAAAACAGGGGAAAACCATATTTTTTTCAACTCATATACTGTCTGATGTCGAAGAAGTTTGTGACCGGGTAGGAATAATAATTTCTGGCCACCTTGTCAGAGAAGGTAGCATTGATGATCTTCTGAAACCGGATGCAGGTTTGTATATTATCAAAGCCAAAAATGTTAATCAAGATGTTCTTTCCAGAATACATAATCTCATCGAAATAGTAGAACTTTCTGATTCTATAAAACTTGTCTTCAATAATATTAATGACTGCAATGAAGCGATGAAAACAATTTTGGACAATAATGGCACCATAATCAGTTTGGCCCCGGAAACCAAAACTTTAGAAGACTATTTTGTATCAATTTCTGGACATAAAAAATGAAAACAATTGCTGTTTCTATTAATACAATGCGTGAGGTAATTCGAGACAAAGTTCTTCTGATTATATTGGTGTTAGGGCTAATTTCAATAATGAGTGTTAAATTAATTGCTCCCCTTTCATTTGGAGAGGAGGTTCGATTAATCAAAGATTTTGGACTTTCAATGATTTCAATTATTGGTATTCTAATTACGGTTTTTGTAAGTACCAGATTGGTATTTGATGAAGTTCAGCGAAAGACAATCTATATGATAATCCCTAAATCTGTCAAAAGGTGGCAATTTATTGTTGGAAAATATCTGGGTATAATTTTTGCCTTATCTTTGATAATAGGTATACTTGGTTTCATATTTATTCTTTATTTAATTGTTTTTAAAGTGGCATTCAGTACAAATATTATCGTTGCAATATTTTTACAGTTTATGGAAATAATAATTGTTTCAGCTGTTGCGATTCTCTTTTCTACATTTTCCAGCCCTATGAGTAGTGGTGTTTTTACATTTGCGATCTATTTTTGTGGACATTTCACCGCGGATATATTGGTTCTGGGTGAATTGACGAAGTCACCGATTTTGAAGAACATCTCTACGGCGCTTTACTACATTCTCCCTAACCTTTCTTATTTTAATGTTCGCGCCGCTATCGCTAATAACCTTTCTTTGGATTTGAATGCTACAATATTTGCGGTCGCCTATGGACTTGCTTATACTATTATTCTGCTTTCTTTAGCAATTGTTATTTTTGAGAGAAAGGATTTATGATTATTAAGAAGATTTTTGTGCCTATTTTGATCATTGTCATTTTTCCAATGATAGTTCATTTTTTCCAGATTAAGTACGACCAAATTTATCCACCTAAGAAGGAAATTCTTAATGAAATGATGTATTTCCCATCAGGAAGATTTTTAAAAATTGTAGTGTGCGATTTTGATATATTTGTTTCAAATATTGTTTGGCTTAGGGCAATTCAATATTATGGCCAGCATGCACTTACCGATTATAATTATCCATGGTTAACACATATTTTTGATATACTTACAAGATTGGATCCTCTATTTATTAACGGATATCGTTTTGGTGCACTTTTGATTGCTGAAGATGCTGGTAGTCCTGCAGAAGCTATTAAATTACTTAGACGCGCGATCACCAACTGTCCTGATAGATGGGAACCACTTTTTGACGCTGGATTTATTAACTATTTTTTATTGAAGGATTTCAACAAGGCCGGGCGTTATTTTAAACTTTCTGCTTTGAGGGAAGGTTTTTCTGGAAGATCCATCCGTTTTGCTGCTCATGCCTTCAGAAAAGCAAAAAAATATAAATTTGCAAAAGATCTTTGGCAGATAGTCCTGAAAAATGCCCAGACAGAGAAAAGAAAGGAGACGGCACTGAAATCCCTATATTATATCCAAATTGAAGAAGACATTGATTCATTACAGAGATTTGTACATCAATACCGGCGTAAATTTGACGTTTTGCCGAAAGGTTTAACGGAACTTGTTAATGCAAGGCTACTCACTAAGATTCCGGCAGAACCATTTGGAGGTAAATATATTTTGATAATGGATAGTATAGTGTCAAGCACAACTTTGTTGTTGGATGAATTAGAAATGAATGCCAATTATCTCAATCAGCGCATTATGGCATATAAAGCAGCAAAGGGGAAATACCCGGATAAACTTGATGACCTTGTAAAAGAAAAATTTATACGGGAGATACCAAAAAATCCATTTGGAAATCCGTATATCTACGATCGAAATAAAGGTAAGATAATATTACCATCTTACATTAAAAAGAAAAAACTATAGACGGGAATATGTGTGTGAGAAAGGGTTTTACGCTGATAGAATTAATGGTTGTTGTAACAATAATCGGTATTCTTGCAGCAATTGCTATTCCAAATTACATAATAATGAGGGAAAGGGCGCATCAAGCGGCAGTAAAAGAAAATATGCATGCTACACAGGTTTGTGTTTATGCTTTTTCAATAGATAAGCATGGGATCTACCCATCAGATCTTAACACAGCAGGGCAAGGATTTGGTTACTATTTTCCGGGTGGCGACGAAGATCTACAAACCCGGTTAGGTACATTACCGACCAATCCGTATTCCGGTAAACAAATGGTTATTACTGAATTCATTATTTTTAATTATGCAAATGAGAATGATAACTGTAATACAAACATACCAGGACCAAATTATGTAAATCTTATTAATTCTGGTTGTATCGGTTATGGGCGCTGGTCTCCCACAGGTATATATCCATGGACCGAATATGGTTTGATCGGATCGGGCAAAGATAACTGGTCGATCAAATCTCCAGGTAATCAAGTTTTTGTATTGCATAATTAAGATATTATAATTTTGTGTTGCATTGTAAGATTTATGTATGGAAGTTAATTCTGTTTATTGTATAAATTAGAATCTATGTATAAAAGAGGTAAAAATTGAAAGTGATAATTTATGTTTGTTGATGTTGCGATACCTAATACGAAGTTTGATTATCTTACATATGAGACAGACCTTGATTTGCATATCGGAGACCTGGTCATCGTGCCTTTAAAGAAAAAATTCAAATACGGAATAATCGTTGGCACAAATATAAAGAGGGATGTGCCCAATTTAAAAAAAGTCCATAAATTGGTGGAAACAAATTTTATTTCACCAAAATTGGTAAATCTCTATAAATGGATTGCGTATTATTATTTATCATATCTTGGCGAGGTTCTTAAACAGGCATTTCCTCCCAAGATTTTAAAGAAATTTGAATATATAAAAAAAGAATCTGAACAACCAATTGTGGCAAAGGAACCCGTCCCAACATTTTCTCAGAATAATGCAATAAATCGTATTCTTTATTCATTCAAAAAAAATCTCTTTAAGGTTTTTCTCCTTTTCGGTGTAACGGGGAGTGGAAAGACTGAAGTCTATTTAAAAGTCATTTCGGAAGTTTTGAAAAGTGGCGGCAGGGCACTTATTCTCGTCCCGGAAATATCAATGACGCCTCTTTTACTAAAAAGATTTGCCGAACGCTTTGGTAAGGATGTAATTACAATACATTCAGCACTTACTGCTAAAGAGCGAAGAAATGCATGGTACGGAATTAAAAATGGAATTTATAAAATCATTATTGGACCCCGGAGTTCGATATTTCTCCCCATACCGGATTTGAAAATAATCATCGTTGATGAAGAGCATGACCATTCCTACAAAGAACATCAGCAGGCAGTCAAATACAATGCCCGTGATGTTGCTGTGGTTAGAGCGAAGATTGAAAATTGTGTTGTTGTTTTGGGTAGTGCTACACCTCAGATAGAATCTTATTATAATGCGGGAATTGGAAAGTATGAACTTCTGACACTAAAAGAAAGGATAGATGCCCGTCCTTTGCCTGAAGTTGAGGTTGTGGATTTAAAAAAAGAAAGTGGAAAATTTATTTCTCAAAGATTTGAGGAGTCAATAAAGGAAATTATCCAAAGAAATGAACAGGCAATTTTATTTTTGAATCGCCGGGGTTTTGCTCCAAATTTATTATGTCCAAATTGTGGTCACACTGTTCGTTGTCCATATTGTAGATTGCCACTGGTATACCATCGTGCCTTTCAGAAAGGGGATGTTCCTTTTCTTTCCTGCCATACCTGTGATTATAAGACTGATTATTTTAGACTTTGCCCAAAATGCGGTAAGGCTACTTTGTTATACCGCGGTGCTGGGACGCAGCGCATAGAAGAGATAATTAAAAAGATACTAAAATCTGAATTTAGTTTAGATGATGAGAGTTTTAAATCAATGATCTTAAGACTTGATCGCGATAGTGCACGGAAAAGAGGAGAGGCAGAAGCAATTTTGAAGAAATTTGAAGAGCAAAAGGCTAAGATATTGCTTGGCACGCAACTTGTTACAAAAGGCTTTGATTTTCCGAATGTCACATTCGTGGGTATTGTTAATGCAGATACCATTCTTAATCTACCTGATTTTAGAGGCAGTGAAAGAACATTCCAAATTTTAACCCAGGTTGCAGGAAGGGCCGGCCGGGGAGAAAAACCAGGCAGGGTTTTAATACAAACATATCATCCCGAGCAGTATTCAATACTTTTTAGTCAGTTGCAGAATTATCCAAAATTTTATGCTGAAGAAATGAAATTGCGTAGAGAACTGAATTTTCCACCATTTTCGCGACTAATTCTTATCCGCTTTTCAGGCAAAGATGAACAAACCACCTGGAGTGAAGCAAAGAAAATTTATAATTTGCTAACCGGAATTAAAGGAATTAAAATTTTTGGACCAAACCAATCTTTTTACTATAAAATACGCAACAATTATCGTGTTTATATTTTAATAAAATCGCCACTAAAGTTTGAACATCGAAGACTGAAATTTTTAAAACAGGTTAAATTGATTAAATCAAAATTAGAGATTGATGTTGACCCACTGGATGTATTCTGATTAGATAGACCATATTTTCTAATATCAAGAATTTATAATATATAATTGTGAATAGATTAATTTTTCAACAAAATCTAAAAAGGATATGACACCGCCATTCCGGATATAAAATTTTTATAATCAGTCTAATTTTATAAATAATTGTATACAAATTCTTGACAGATATTCTTTTTTTCATTATACTATAATTACATTATTCCAGTATTGTGGAATTATGGAATGAAGGTGTAATTATGCAGATTATTGAGAAAAGATTTCGTGGTTCAATAATATGCCGTGTTTTGGGATATCCAATTTCTTATGGCATATTAAAATTATTGTTAGAAAAAGAGAGATTGGATTTAGATACGATTACCAAATGTGTCAGGCAGTATGTTCTCATATGACAAAATTACGGCTTGCGAATTTGGTGCGTTACGAAAAGAAAGGCAGGTCCACCATATACTGGATAAAATATCCGGAAGAAGTTAGTAAATTCCTTAGTGCTTGTGAACATCTGGTTGAGAGAATATCAATACGCCTTGACAAAGATGTGTGAGCAGAAATGACAAATCCACAATTTTAGTATTCTGGAATAATGGAATTGTGGAAATAAAATGGTATTCAGTCGAGTAGACGGAGAGAGGGGGATTTGAACCCCCGACCCGCTTTTAAGCGGATACGCGATTTCGAGTCGCGCGCCTTAGTCCACTCGGCCATCTCTCCTAAAGGGGGATGGTTCCCCCTTTTTTCCACTCACTTTGCTAAACAAAGCCCAAAAGTTCTTGGAAGTCTTTAATCCCCCCTCGTTGACCTGTTTTCATACATCAACCCTTAATCTTTCGGCTTTGCTCTACCAGAAAAAAACTTCGCATCAAGCAAACCACCCGAACAGATGGTTTAAGGTTATTGGGCATGGATGCTGGTATGGTCTTTATTCAAAGGTTTTTAGGCTTTAAACCTTCAACCAGCTTCCTAACCTCAACCCAACAACTATATAATTTAATGTATCTATTTTTTCTTTTTATTACGTTTTTGCTTAAAGAAATCTTTCATTAAAGACAATGCTTCATTTCTTAAAACACCTTCAACTACCTCAATCCTATGATTCAATTTTTTCTCCTGGACAATATTGAAAACCGAACCACAACCACCAAATTTTTCATCTCGTGCACCGAAAATTATTTTTTTAACCCTCGCCAGAATTAACGCACCAGCGCACATTATACAGGGTTCAATGGTTGTGTAAATAACCACATCGTTCAAACGCCAAGACTTCAAACTAATTGCTGCAGCGGTGATTGCCAGAATCTCGGCATGGGCAGTGGGATCCTGAAGTGCTTCTGTCCGATTATGACCACGCCCGATGATTTGATTTTTATAAACCGCCACTGTACCAATCGGCACTTCATCTTCGTTAAATGCCTTTTGTGCCTCTTTCAATGCCTCAACCATAAAAAGTTCATCATTATTTACCATATTTTCCCAGGCACAAAGTCTTTTTTATTACCACGCGCCCGACGTGACTTGAACACGTAGCCTGCGGATTCGTAGTCCGCCGCTCTATCCAGTTGAGCTACGGGCGCCCACAGATAATCTAAGGTTATTGGGCATGGATGCTGGTATGGTCTTTGGTCACTGATTTAGGGATCTGGATTATTCACCAAGCCCATTAACCAATCCAGCACCTCAACCTCAATCTATTAAATATCATTTTCAAATTATATTCAAGTTTAGATTTTAGTCAATTATCGGTAGTTATTCTTTTTTCTTTAATGCTTCAATCAGACCCATTAAATCGTTTTTTAGAGATTCGGAAAATTTTATATCATCAGTGACTGAATTAGAACGACTGCCAATTTCTTCCTTTGAACTGACATCTTTCAGACTGATTGTATAATCAATTTTTATACCGGACTTACTCACTTTCCCCATAACAATATAATTACACAAAGCAAATCCGGCGATCTGGAGTGCCTGATTTTCATCGATCATTTTATAGTCCCACTGCCTTTTAGTTAATTCGGCCATGATTGTTGCTTTGGTCACAATATTGTATGTCTGGGAGTAGTTGTTTAATACTGTATATAATTCATTTTGACATCTCATTCCAAGATTTTCATTGATTGCTTCAGTGTTTTCTTCTTTGAAGGGCATTATCCCAATGTATTTTTTCATTGCACTGGGAATAGTTGTAGCAACACCATATTCACGATTTAGTTCATTGATCACTAAATCGGTAATATTTAATTCTGCCGAGGCATAAAAAATATCTTCGGAAAGGTCTATTATCATTGCAAACCCTTCTTGTTGCGCAATTTTGGCTATGGCATCATTTATTTTTTTTAATAATGGCGCCATCAGTTCGTCATTCTTTTGCTCAATCTTTCCACCAGGTCCAAACACATCTTGAAGATATTGGTTATAAAACTGGATATATTTTTCAATTTCATCAAGTTTTTTCAAGCGTGCTTCTTCACTCAACATCAATTTCTGGGCATCAAATTCACTTTTTAGATTTTGAACCGTCAACTGCAATTTCGCTGCCGAGTCACGGCAGGCACTTACATATTCATTAAATTCTTGACTGGCAGAAGCTGTTGCCTGATACTGGCTAAAAATTTTTGATGATTCAACAAATCCAATCTTTTGCTCCTTGGCAAAAATAATTAACGGTATTATTACAATTATTAAAATAGATTTTATTTTTTCCATTACTCCTCCATTACAATGATTAAAACATTCCAAACGGATTTATCTGGAAATGGGGTTCAAAACCTGGTTGCACACGGTCAAACCCATAACCCAAATCAAACCCCAGAACACCCATCATTGGTATTTCGACTCTTATCCCTATTCCAGCACCTCTTTTTAGGTCGCAGAGATTGAAGTCTTTATAAGAGGCGAATGCATTACCCATATCGTAAAATGCAAGAATAGCAAAACTTTGTGAAAATTTTAATTTCAATTCAATATTATTTATAAATAAGGCATTACCACCAATCCTTTTGCCATCCTCAACTGGTGAAAGGGAACGGTCTGAATATCCCCTTACGCCATCTTCGCCGGTACCACCGGCATAGAACCTTTTGTAATATGGAACCTCATCTACACTTGTAACAATGCCCATACGGAAGCGCGTCATTAAAACAAACTTCCAGAAGATTGGAAAATATGAACGGGTTTCAAAGGTAAATCTATTATAATCAATATTAGCAAATATCCAGGGTTTGGCGATTTCGGTCTGCAAAGAAATATATGAGCCACTTGAAGGGTTAAATATGAAATCACGCGTGTCCCTTGTTATTCCATAATTGTTTGCCAGCGTCCATTTAGGAATGGTATCTTTTCTCAAATCATATCCTGAGGTTGGCTGATATTCTTTTGCGATATCCAGAATTTGCGTTCTTTCCACCCTGAATGTATAATTGAGTCTTGTATAATCAAGGAAAAATGGAAATGAAACATTTGCGGCACTTCCGATATCCCTTTTTGTATAAAAATCCCATAATCTATTGGTATAATAAATATCAAATCCCGCGGTGGTTCTTGTATCAAAAAGCCAGGGTTCGGTAAAACCAAATTGGATATTGGTTAGTCGACCACCGATCTCAAACTTGGTATAAACACGTTGCCCCCTGCCAAAGACATTGGGATGGCTTAATTCAATATAACCAGTTAATTTATCTTGGGCAGAATATGCCATCCCTGCCCCGATAGATCCAACACCTTCTTTTTCCTTAACCCGATAAATTAAGTCGATGTTACCACTGTCATCCGGGCTACCGGTCTCGGGGGTGATGTCTTCAAAGAATCCAAGATTGAAGACTTCGCGCATACTCCTGATAACCTGAGAGCGTCGAAACCTCGTTCCGGGCAGGGTAACAATTTCCCTTCTGATAACCTTTTCTCTGGTTCGGTAGTTACCGGCAATAATGATACGATTTATATTTGCCGGTTTTGATTCATTTATTTGATACTCAATATCAACAAAACTATCCCGGATCGTTTCAATCGGTGTTATTGAACAATATATATATCCTTCGTCTGCATAGTGCTCATAAAATTTTTGCAATGTATTCTGTGCCTTGGTTAAATTGAAGACCGCCCCGGGTTTGATCATTAATAACTTTTGCAACTGGTCATTAGAAAAAAGATTATTACCGCTGAATTTTGTTTCACCCACATAAAATCTTTGATTTTCATTTATATTTATACTTATAATAAGTTTATTATCAACGACTTTTATCTCTGGTTCACTAACAACAACATCAAGAAATCCGTTCTCGCGATACAAAATTTTTATTCGCTCTATATCTTCTTTTAGTTTAGCACGATCAAGTTTTCCACTGCGCAGAAATCCTTTCTCTTTGTTTTGCATTTTTCTTTTTATGGCGTTCTCCGAAATCGCTTTATTACCTTCAACCTTTATTTTACTTATTCTCAATGCCGAACCCTCATTTATTATAAAGTAAAGATCAACTCTATTGAGTGAATCGCGCACTATACTATCTTTTACCGAAGTATTATAAAAATTTTTTTCAGCGTAAAGGTCAATTATCTTAAGCCGAGCGTCAAAGATTGCTTTTTTTGTAAGAACCTGACCATTTTTTAAATCAACTTTTTTTAGTAAATCACCTTTTTTAATTTTTTTGTTGCCAATAAATCGTGGTTCACCGTTTAAAAAAGGTGCTTCAGTTACATTTATTTTAATAAAAATTCCATCGGCGACAATTGTTGTATCAATGGCGATGTAATCAAACAGCCGCAGGCGAAAAAGGTTGTTTATTGCCTGCGGAATCATTGATTCTTTAAATTGTTCTCCGATTTTAAATCCACTGGTCTGGATAATAAACTCTTTGTTAGTGAATTGGGCGTCAACCGTTATATTGGCGATTGTATAAGCGAAGATTATGGATAAAATCATTTAACTTTGAATTCCAGTCGGTCACCTGCCCGAATGAGTTTTATATGCTTACCTTCTTTTATGTTTCCTTTCAAGATTTCTTCGGAAAGCGGGTCTTCAATTAATCTTCTTATTGTTCTTCTAATAGGGCGCGCGCCGTATTGAGGGTCGAATCCTTCTTCCACCAGTAATTCTTTACTCGATTCATCAAGTTCAAGAACCATTTTCTTGTCATCTAATCTTTCTTCAAGCTCGGCAATGAGGATATCTACAATCTTTTTCATATCTTCTTTCGTTAATTGCTTGAATACCACTATTTCATCAACGCGATTGAGGAATTCGGGATTAAATAGTTTTTTGACTTCTTCCAATAATCTTTCTTTCATTTTATCGTAAGATACATTGGGATCAACTTTGGCAAATCCAAGTCCATCACTCCGCTTTATATCAGCAGTTCCGATATTTGATGTCATAATTACTACAGTATTTTTGAAATCCACCTTTCTGCCAAAAGAATCCGTAAGTTGCCCATCTTCAAGAATCTGAAGTAAGATATTAAACACATCTGGATGAGCCTTTTCAATTTCATCAAAGAGGACAACCGAATAGGGTTTGCGCCTTACTTTTTCGGTCAATTGTCCACCCTCTTCATAACCAACATATCCAGGCGGGGCACCGATCAGTCTTGATACATTGAATTTCTCCATATATTCCGACATGTCAAGAGTAATGAGGGAATTTAAATCGTTGAAAAGAAACTCTGCCAGTCTGCGGGCAAGTTCTGTTTTTCCGACACCGGTTGGTCCCAGGAAGATAAAAGAGCCAATCGGTCGCCGGGGATCCTTCACGCCGGCACGGCTTCGTCTTATCGCCCGGGATATGACTTTAATTGCCTCATCTTGCCCCACAATCTTTTTTCGAAGTTCTTCTTCCATTTTTAATAAACGTTTCGATTCTTTCTCTTCGATTTTTGATACCGGAATTCCGGTCCAGCGCGACACTACGAAGGCGATATCTTCTTCACAAACAACTGGTTTGGAACTTTCGCTCTGTTGCTCTTTTCTCTTTTTTATCTGCTCTTGGATTTTTAATTCTTCTTTATGTAATTCAGCCGCCTCTTCATATTTTTGTTCGGCAACCATTTTATCTTTTGTCTTTTTAATTTCAAGAAGTTTATTTTCCAGTTCAACCACCTTGGGGTCTTTAGTAATTTTTGATAATTTTACCTTTGCACCGGCTTCATCAATGACGTCGATTGCTTTATCAGGTAGGAATCGGTCGATAATATATCGATCAGAAAGATATGCGGCAGCCTCAAGTGCTTCATCGGAATATATCACCTGATGATGCTTTTCATAATTTTCTTTTAATCCTTTTAATATTCCAATTGTTTCCTGAACCGTTGGTGGATTAACGATAACGGGTTGGAATCTTCGTTCCAATGCACCGTTTTTTTCAATATAGCGCCGATAATCCTCAAGGGTTGTGGCACCGATGCACTGGAGTTCGCCTCTTGCCAGCGCCGGTTTGAGCATATTTGATGCGTCAATCGCACCTTCTGCTGCACCTGCGCCAACGATTGTGTGAAGCTCGTCAATAAACAGTATTATCTCTTTGTTATTGGTAACTTCATTGATCACTGCCTTGAGTCTTTCTTCAAATTGTCCACGATACTTGGTACCCGCTACAATAGATGCCATATCAAGGGCAAGAACCCGTTTATTCTTTAAGGAATCCGGAACATTACCCGAAACTATATCTTGAGCAAGTCCTTCAACGATTGCGGTTTTCCCAACCCCCGCTTCACCGATTAGTACTGGATTATTCTTTTTCCTCCTGGATAGAATCTGTATAACCCGTTCAATTTCATTTTCTCTTCCTATTATCGGGTCAAGTTTACCTTCGCGGGCGAGTTGAGTAAGGTCTCTTGAAAATAAATCAAGGGCGGAACCCCTTTGTTTTCCTTTTGCCTTTCCTGCAGCAACACCTTCGGGTTTTAATAATTGGATAATTTCGTTCTTTGCTATTTCATAATCAATGCCCATAGAACTAAGAATCTGGGCACCAATGCTTCCTTCAGTCCTTATGATACCTAATAATAAATGTTCAGTACCTACATAGGTGTGACCAAGATTTTTTGCTTCTTCCATTGCATAATTAAGACAGAGGCGCGCTTCATTACCCAGGGTTACATCAATCTTACCACCCGGTCCAATTGTTATAGAATTTTCAATTGCCTTTAATAATTCTCCTAATTCTACACCTAAGTTTATCAAAACCATAGCACCGACACCTTCGCCTTCTTTAATCATTGCCAAAAGAAGATGCTCAGTTCCTATAAAATTATGTCTAAATTTTATCGCCTCTTCACGGGCAATATGCAATATCTTTCTAACTCTTTCGGTAAATCGTTCCTGCAAATAAACCTCCTTAACTACCTACATTGATTTTATATAAAATCTATAGGTTGTCAAGAGTTAGACAAATTTATAGAAATAAAGTTTATTTTTCGGCGGTGAATCGGGCGAAGAAATTGAAAAAAGTTTTTGGTCTATTTATTAATTTTAATGTGAATTTTGGTTTTTTATTATAAACAAAACTTATCGCCTCGCCGGCATATTTGAGATGTTCAGAAGTATAAACTCTTCTTGGAATTGCAAGTCTAAATTCATTACCAAATACACCACCCCTTATGCCTGTTTCAAGGTAAATCATGGCACCTAATGTATAGGCGGGATATGGATTATTAGATTTTGGAATTATTACAACACCATGACCACCGAGCGGTTCAAAAATTTTTACCCCGTTATTTTTTAAAACTTTGCCCAGATAACGAACCTTTTCGATATGTGATTTAAGAAACTCTTCGTCAATGGATTCTTTGAGTCCAACCGCCATTGCGGCAAGGTCTCTTGCTGCAAGGCCACCCGAACTTGGATATGATTCTTGTTCAATAATCTTTTCTCTCAATTGCTCATATTTCTTTCTATCGCGCAGACCGATAAATCCGCCGATATTTACGAGTCCGTCTTTTTTACTGCTTAGGTATAGAATATCACAGTATCGGAACATTTCATGGCATATGCTCGATATTGATTTTCTTGAATCGGAATATTTTTTTATGAAATAGGCATTATCGGCAAATCGGCTTGCATCGAATATCAAAAGGGCACCAATTTTTTTTATGATTCGATGTGTCTGTTTTATATTTTCAAGGGAAACTGGTTGCCCACCTTTTATATTGTTGGTGAGCGTTAACACCACAGCTTTTATCTTATTATCTTTTTTTACGGCTGATTCCAGTCTATTTAGATCTATGTTTCCACAGAAGGGTGGTGTGAAATCAGGGATATCAGTGACTGCACAGCCGATTTTCTCAAGGTTTGCCCGGGTTGTCTCAAAGTGAGTATTAGAGATAATTCTATCACCCTTTTTGAAAAATAAATTGAACAGAATATTTTCGGCAGTTCTACCCTGATGCACTGGTTGTATAAAAGGAAAGCCAGTGATCTTTCGAGCAATATTTATGAAATCTTCACTTGCTTTCTGACCAGAAAAATCTTCTTCTGCTGCAATCATTTCGGACCAGGCCCAGGCACTCATTGCACCAGTACCAGAATCTGAGATAAAATCGAGGTATACATAACGGGCAGGGATGAGAAAAAGATTATAGCCTGTCTTTTTTAATATCTCGACGCGCTGATTCCGGGTTGTTTTCCTCAGAGGCTCAATAACTTTTATACGATATGGTTCCATCATTTTCCTTCCAATCTTAATAATTTATGCCTCACGGTTTTATTTTGTGGGTCGAGATTAATAACCTTTTTGTACATTTCGATTGCCCTTTCAACTTCATTGAGTTTCAAATATACATCCCCCAAATGCTCAAAGATCACTGCATCTTCAACGAGTTCGCTTGCTCTCTTTAAATCGATGAGGGCAGCCTCATAATCACCCTTTTGGTAATGAACCCATCCTCTGGAATCAATTATATAACCATTGTTCGGTTCAATCAGTAGCGCCCTTTCAATCAAATCCAAGGCATAATCTAATTTTTCACCACGCTCTGCGTAAGTATACCCAACATAATTCAGGGCAGTAGCATTGGTAGAGTCAATCTGAATAATTTTTTCAAATGTACGCAGGGCTTCATTTTCTCTGCCAAGACGTTCACATATACTGGCAAGGGCAGATAAAACCGGCAGGGATTGAGGATTCAAGAGCAAAGATTTCTTATAATGGAAATAGGCATTAGTAAATTCACTATCAAGTTCACAAGCAACACCAAGTAAGTAGTAGATTTGCGACATATCCGCATTGCGATACGCTGCTTCGGTAAAGTAATATCTTGCGACCTTATATTCTTTTTTATCCAGCGCAATAAATCCAGCATAAACCCATAGTTCGGTAAAATTGGGATTGATTTTAATTGCATCCTCAATCGCCTGCTGTGCTTCATCGTATTTTCTTTTCTCAAGATTTATGCGTGCAATGTAAAAACGGGAATAATCGTCCAGTGGATTTAGACCCGCACTTATTAAAAATTCATTCAGGGCTTCATTAAATAAGCCTAATTTGTATAATGCAAAACCGAGACTTCTGCGGACATAAGCGTCGTAATAATCAAACTTTAGTATTTCATGAGCAACACTGATTATTTTTTCATATTGTTCGGTATCACTGTAAAGGTCAAGAAGTCTTTTACGAAGATCATTGGAATCATCGTATTTTAATGCAAGCTCATAGTAGTATATTGCCGAATCCTTTACATTCAAAATATCAAATCCTGTGCCGATACCAATTAGGGGAAGGGCTTTTGTTGTATCAAGGACATATGCCTGTTTGTAATACTTAATGGCATCCATATGATTTTGAGATTTTCCTGCTATCGTTCCTAAACGGTTATATATATCAGCATTTTTGAGACTATCAGGAAATTCAAGGAGTGTCTTCATTGCGGAGTTTAAATCGCCCATACCTTCATAGATTAAAGCGATAGTTTGAATTACTCCGGTATCTAAAGGTTTCAATTCGTTTATTTTTTTATAGATCGTGACTGCATTCTTAAGGTCGCCCTTTCCAATGTATCCTGCGGCAATCAAACCGTACATTTCAGAACTATCACTGACGAAGGCTAGTCCTTTATGCGCATATTCAATTCCTTTATCAAATTCCTTTATTTTATAAAATGCACTGGCGAGAGAAAAGTATAACTCTTTTGCGGTCGGGTCGAATTGGAGGGCATTTAGATAATAATTTATTGCCTCAGAAATTTTGCCTTCAAGTTCAAGCTGACAACCAATGCTGAATAATTCGTAAGAATTGCCTGCTTGATTGAAAGACAGAAGATTTAATATTAAAATTCCACAAATACTGAAAGTAGCCATAAGCCTCCCGGATCCTTTATTGGGTCGTTATTATAAAAATTATATTTTAACTCAACCCCAAATCTGCGACTGAAATTTTTATAAAAAACATTCATTCGAACAAAATCCTGATGGTAAACTGTGGTATCACTTTTACATACCAATAGATATAGGTTGGTGAAAGCAGCGAAGGATTTTTTATCATAAAATTTGAATGTAAGATCGATATTAAAATCGAGCTGATAGTCAGCACCAGCATTTATATCCCAGCCATGATATTCCCAGTGTGGATAGAATTTTGTGCTG
This sequence comes from Caldifarciminota bacterium, assembly GCA_965649105.1. Taxonomy (GTDB): domain Bacteria; phylum Hydrothermota; class Tepidihabitantia; order SM23-42; family JAOAFX01; genus JAOAFX01. Next base: position 62,123 of record CBFGJP010000001.1, on the reverse strand, counting down.
AATGCCCAGAGGAATTTTTCATTTGTTATTATTATATTCGCTGGATGGTATGCGGAATTGGCAAAGAGCAAAGAGAGTCGGTTAAAAACTGGCGTCCCTGTTACTTCGTAATCAATATCATGGACACAATCGTGGACAAACGAGACCTGGCAGAAGGATTTTGAAAATTTATATTCGAAACCACCTGTGACATAATAATGTGAATATCTCGGGTCAAGAGAGACGCCGCCTTTCTGTTCTGCCATATCGAGATCATCTCTATACTCCATATAATAAGAAAGATTTTTATATCTTATCATTGTACATCTCATTTGTGCTGAAGCATCCATGTTGAATCTGGCCGTATCACTATTAAGGTACTTCCCAAGGAAAACGCGCCCATTAAATTCAAGCGGAAAATCAATGTGACTGATAATACAAGAGATGGTTATAACTATAAGATCAATAGGCATAAAGGTCAGCCCCTTTTGCGTCTTTTATTTTAAGACAATAAAATTTACCCAATTCTACATTTTCGTGTCTGATTATTATCTGCCCATCAATATCAGGTGCGGCAAAATCGGTATGTCCAATAAAATACTTGTTTTTTTGATGAACAAGAACCCTGAAAGATTTATTTATTCTTTGCCTGTTCTTATATTTTATTACTCTCTGCTGAAGTTTTATCAATTTATTAAATCTTTTATTGACAACATAAGATGGAAGTTGTTTTAACAGACCAGCGGGTGTATCTTTTTCCTGATAATATTTAAAAACACCGAGCCAATCAAAGTAGCCTTTTTGCAAGAAATCAAAAAGTTCATCAAATTCTTCATCAGTTTCCGTTGGAAAACCAACGATTACTGTTGTACGCAGGGTTATGCCCTTTAATTTTTTTATCAATCTTAAAATTTCTTTTTTTGTGATATAACGATTCATCAATTTAAGAATTCGGTCATTGATATGTTGAATTGGAAGGTCAAGATATTTACAGACTTTCGGATTATTTTTTATCTCGGATATTAATTCATCAGTCAATGATCTGGGATGGGCATATAACAACCTTATCCATTCAATTCCTTTTAATCTTGAGAGTTCTCTTATAAGTGGCACAATCATTTTTTTATTATACAAGTCCAAGCCATACCGTGCTGTATCCTGAGCAATGAGGATCAACTCTTTTATGCCCAGTTTTGCTAGCGCTGCTGCTTCATTGATGAGGTCGTTAAAATTTAAACTTTTAAATTCTCCTTTGATCATAGGAATTGTACAATATGAACAATGATTTGAGCACCCATCGGCGATCTTGAGATAAGCATAACCTGATGTTGTCAACAATCTTGCGTCAGTTTTTGGAACCTTTTTTAGGATATCTTTAATAAGCTTTTTTCTTTCAGTTATATAATACCAGGTTTTGACTCCAGGAAACTTTTTAGATAAAAAATCACGTGCTCGATTGACCGCACAACCGTATACATAAACCTCTTTATTATTATTAAATCTTAAACTCTTTTCCACTTCCCTCTCAGTTTCTTTCAAGGCAGGTCTTATAAATCCACAAGTATTGATTATGACAATATCGCTTTCCTGCAGACTGGAGCCGAGTGTTACGCCGTTTTTTTCCAAAGTTCCCATTATCTTTTCTGAATCAACAAGGTTCTTGGGACAGCCCAGCGAAATGAAATATACCTTAATCAATCTCTATCAATTTCAAATCGGCACAGGCAATAACCTTTTCATTTGAGTCTTTTATCTCTGCCTGCGCAATTACGAGATTATACTTTGTATTTATCACCCGTCCGATAGCAATATATTCTGTATCTGAAAGCATTGGTTTTTTTATCCGCACATTCAGTTCGGCAGTAACAGCCTTTTTGCCTTTTTTGAACGATGCCCAAACTGCCATTTCGTCAAGAATCGTTGAAACAATGCCGCCATGTATCACCTGCTGATAACCTTGATATATCGGGCTTAGTTTTATCTTTGCATACACTCCATTTGGATTTTCACGAATATCGAGATGTAATCCGATGGGATTATCAGTACCACAGGCAAAACACTTATTGTCCATTAAGAATTTAATCTTCAATGACCTCAGTCCCTTTAGGTGGTTTAAATTCAAATAATGTTTTAGATATCTTTTTATTCAACTGAATATTTTTGAAGATGAATTTATTCTCGGCATCGGTTTCGTCCAAAATGGTGATTCCAATTATTTCGTATTTTTGAGAGTCAATCGTGACGATTATTTTTTTATAAATTTCGGTATCTTCCTTGGGCGTCATAATTATTTCATAATTTTTGTTTATTTTCAATTCGGCATTAAATCTTTGGTTATAATCCTTGAGAAAAATATCAGGGTTAACCGCGAACGGAATCTGGGCACCAAAGTGCTGCCTTATGGCCCTTTTTTTATCCGGAAGATAAATCCATAGTGAGATACTATCACCGACATAAATCTGTTTGGGTGCTTTTATTTCCATACGGAAATAATTGGGTCTAAGAAAGTATACGGTGCCATCAAAATTCTGACAGATACCAGAATTTTTTTCGCAGAAATTCTGGGAGAATTCTATGTAAAAACTATTAAGGTTTTGATAATGGGCAATTGTTTTGTTAATGATACTATCTAAGTTTTGCGGCTGAGCAATTCCTGTAATCAATAGCAAAGTAAATGAGAATATAATTAATTTGTTCATTTTACTTCCTTTCATAAAATAATTCTACCCATAAAGCTAATAAAGTCAAGAATTATTAGAGAAACAAGTAATCGGATAAATGCAATAAGTTCAGAGCTAAAGATTTATTCTGCAATCGCTTGGGGATAAAACTGATCGAACAAATATCAAAGTAATCCCTGCTCAAATGCCTTAATATTCAAATCGTGATATTGTGGTTTCACATTTTCTTTTATTGCTTCAATCCAGACTTCTTTAGGAAAATGCAAAAATTTCGCAATACTGCCTAAAAGTACGACATTGGCTACGCGCACATTACCCAATCTCAAGGCAATATCCTGAGCGGGGACTAAATTTACAGTAGCAATGCTTTTTAATTTATTAATTAAATCTTCAGGATATTTTCTTTCACCGGTAAGTACACTCATGGGCGGAATTTCAAGGTCATTCAAAATGATTATCCCTTTTTCTTTCAGAAAATAACTGTATCTCAATGCCTCCAGTTTTTCAAATGCCAGAATAAAATCAGCACTGCCTTCTTCTACGAGTGGTGAATATACTTTTTTACCAAATCGTGCATGCGTTATTACACTGCCGCCACGCTGGGCCATTCCATGTATTTCACTTTTTTTTACATCGTATCCCGCCAGAAATGCCGCAGTACAAAGAATATCTGAGGAAAGCAATATACCCTGACCGCCAACTCCGCAGATTATTATACTGGTAATTTTATTATTTGATGATTCAATCGTTTTTTTATTTTTTTCCATTTTTATTCCTTTTTTGACGGATATATCGCATCATGCTGACATAATTGAAGACATAAATCACAACCGTTACAAAGTGTTGGTTCAATATATGCCACCGGTTTTTCTTTTGATGCTATATTTTTAATGATAATTGCCGGGCACCCCAATCTCAAGCAGAGTTTACAGCCATTGCATTTTTCTGGGTCTACCGCAAGATAGGGTTTTGGTTTTTTCAAAAATATGCAGGGGCTGCGAAATACAAGGACTGTTACGCCTTCAAAATTTATTGCATCTTTAATCGCCTGCTCTGTTTGTTTCAAATCCATTGGATCTACAACCCTGACAAATTCAACCCCACAGCCACGCGCAACATCTTCTGGTAGAATTCTTTTACCTTCTTCACCCCGAGCGAGTCTTCCGGTTCCCGGATGGGGTTGATGTCCGGTCATTGCGGTGGTTAAGTTGTCGAGAATTATCAGATGCAGATTTCCTTTATTGTATACCGCATTTATCAATCCAGTGATACCCATATGGAAGAAGGTAGAGTCACCAATGATTGCTACAAGTTTTTTGCTTAACTCTTTTTTTAAGGCTTTATCCATTCCGTGTGCATTCGTCACCGATGCCCCCATACAAATGCAGGTATCCATTGCGTTTAATGGCGGCAGGGCACCGAGGGTATAACAGCCGATATCTCCAGTCGCGGTGAGTTTCAATTTATTAATAACATAAAATACACCTCTTTCGGGACAACCAGGACAAAGGACCGGAGGTCTTTCGGGTACATCTTTTAATTCCAATTGAGGTTTATAAATTTTTTTATTGAAACTCTTTTTTATCACGGTTGGATCGAGTTCACCGCACAAAGGAATTTTATCTTTACCGATAACCTTAATTCCCATTGCTTTAATTTCCTGTTCAAGGATAGGGTCACCTTCTTCAATGACAAGTAAGTGTTTCATCTTCCGTGCGAATTTTTTGATTAAATTCCTTGGCAAGGGATATGTGAATGAGAGTTTCAAAAAACTTGCATCGGGAAAGACTTCTTTTGCATACATATAGGCAATCCCGGAACTTATTATCCCAAGGTTCTTCTCGCCCCATTCAATCCTATTATAAGGAAACTTTTCAGAATATTCAGCAAGTTTTTTTAATCGTTCTTCAACAACTTGATGGAGAATTCTAGCATGGGCAGGAAGAACAAGCCTTTTTTTGATATTTTTTGTGTAGCCTTTTACTGGAACTTCTTGACGTTCTCCAAATTCAACAATGCCTGATGAGTGTGAAATACGGGTTGTCAGCCTCAAGAGAAATACACTGTCAAATTGCTCAGATAAATCAAATGCCATTTTTGCAAATATCTTTGCCTCATTTGAGTCCGAAGGTTCAAGAATAGGAATCTTGGCATGCCTTCCATAATGGCGGTTATCCTGTTCATTTTGTGATGACCACAATCCCGGGTCATCACAGGTGACAATAACAAGTCCACCGGTCACTCCAGTATATCCAAGGGTAAACATCGGATCGGCAGCAACATTCAGACCTACATGTTTCATTGCCGTGATAGCCCGCGCACCAACAAATGATGCGCCTGCACAAACTTCAAGCGCTACTTTCTCATTTACCGACCATTCGGTATAGATCTCCGGGTATTTTATTATATTCTCTAAAATTTCTGTAGATGGAGTTCCCGGATAAGCAGCGGCAAAGTGGCATCCTGCTTCCCAGGCACCCCTTGCGACCGCCTCATTTCCTGAAAGTATTTTTTTATTGCTCATAATGAATTATTATATTCAGAAATCACACTGGGTCAATATTGTTAAGCAATCTTAACTACTGCTTTTTAAATCTGTGCAACACATTCTTGTTGTTTATTCAATTACGAAAGAGAAGTTATTGAGAAATACAGATACCGGTAACTTGACTTTTGAAATTTCTTTGATAAAATTAAGGGCATAGGGAGGTTTTATGAAGAAGATTATTTTTTTCATAATAATTACTGGCGTTGTTTTTGATTGCACAAAAAAAGAAGAACTTTATTTCACTCATTTATATGGATGGGCAAAATATGATACAAGCGGTATTAATGGGCTTAATTTGGTCATAAGAGATATCAAACCGGATGATACAGGCTATTATAGATTCAGACCTGTGACAACCGGTTATTCAGGTGATTCGTTCCCAGGATTTTTTGAAATGGATAGTGTTTGTTACGGAACATCAAGTTATCAAGGTAGTCAGATTGTTGCGGTTTTATTAGACAGTGTTGATAATCCTGGATGGCCCAGACAGTATTGGTATTTAACCCTATCGGGAGTTGTAGACACGGTCGAAATTAATCTCCGTAAATAGACAATGAATGAGAAAAAAAACGGATTGAGATTTTTCCTTACTCGCAATGTCCTCATTCTTGGTCTGGTTAGTCTTTTCACCGATCTTTCCACGGAGATGTCTTATGCAATAATACCAATCTTTTTAAAAGAAGTTTTGAAGGCACAACCGATATTTATTGGTCTGGTTGAGGCAATAGCGGAATCAACCGCAAGTATTTTAAAGACTTTTTCTGGGTATATCTCGGACCGTTTTCGAAAAAGAAAACTTTTTATTTTTATCGGCTACACTTTTTCGGCAATCGTCAAACCATTGCTTGCCCTTGCCACTCAAGGCTGGCATGTACTAATTGTGCGTTTTGCCGATCGTTTTGGCAAAGGCATAAGGACAGCGCCGCGGGATGCATTGATTGCCGAATCTACCAAGGCAGCATTTTATGGAAGGACATATGGTTTTCATCGGGCGATGGATACAATGGGAGCAATTCTTGGACCTCTTTTGGCATTTTTTATTCTTTCGCTATCTTCGCAGAATTATCGATTGCTCTTTGTCATTGCTTTCATTCCTGGTTTTATCGCCGTTATGTTTATTATTTTCGGGGTGACAGATATACTTTCGGAAACAAAAAAGACTTTCAAATTCTCTTTTAAAGAAATCCATCCAAAACTGCGAACTTTTTTTCTTATAATAATTTTATTTACATTGGGCAATTCATCGGATGCATTTCTAATCTTGAGGGCAAAAGAACTGGGCCTTGCTCTTCCATTGATACCAATTCTCTGGCTTGTTTTTAACATATCTTATTTTCTCTGGTCTTATCCGGCAGGTATTATTTCCGACCGCATCGGTAGAAAAAAAACAATAGTCTTTGGCTTTTTTATCTACGCCATTACTTATTCCGCACTTGCATTTAATGATAAAGTTATTCTGCTCTGGCCAATTTTTATTATCTATGGCTTATATTATGGCTTTACTGAAGGAAATCTCCGGGCATTTGTGGCCGACCTCACAGGTGCTGAACACAGGGGAACAATTTTTGGCCTCTATCACACGGTTGTGGGTATTACCCTTTTGCCCGCCAACCTGATGATGGGCTATCTCTGGCAGAAATTTGGTTTTAATGTTGCTCTTTTTCTTGGTGCGCTATTGTCCTTTATTGCAGCGCTACTGTTAATTGCCTTGATAAAAACGGATGAAAAGAAGTAAAAAACATTTAACCCTACATTTTCTTCTCCTGAGAAATTTTATTATTTACTTCGTATAACCTTATTTCAGCATTGCAGAATCCCCGGTCTAACGCCAGCGCCTTTAAATACATATCCTTTGCCTGTTCTAATCTACCCGATTGTTCATAAGCCAGACCCAGATAATAATATAATTCCGGGTCATGGGAATTTATTTTTAAGGCTTCACTAAATTTTGCTATTGCTTTATCATACTCCTTATTTAAGAGATATGATTGTCCAATCTCCATTAAAACTTCAATTTCTCCTGATTGCATGCTCCTTTCCTTTTTATTTTATATGTGTTATTTTCATATTGATATTCTCTGGATAACTGTGTCTCTTAAAAAATCGTCATCCTTCTCGGGATAATCCATAATGTAGTGCAGCCCACGCGATTCTTTTCTTATCAAACAAGATTCTACAATCAACCAAGCGACATCAATCATATTGCGAGATTCAGCATTTTTTAAATGAATACCTGGCTCAAAATATTTTTTGTATTCGTTCAACATTTCGCTCGCCTTTTTCAATCCAGCTTCGGTTCTAATAACATTAACAAATTGAGACATCAATTGTTTTATTTGAATCTTGAAATCCGGACCCGTGCTGACCGATGGTTTTAATTTGGGGTGTTTTTTTAACCTTAATGATTTGATTTGAGAAACACGTTTTGCAGCCCTTGTCGCAAAAACAAGTGCCTCGAGTAGAGAATTCGAGGCGAGACGATTTGCACCGTGAACCCCGGTACAAGCACATTCGCCAAGAGCAAATAACCTTTTGATAGATGTTTCACCCCAGGTGTTTACCTTTATCCCGCCACACAGATAATGGGCTGCAGGAACAACTGGGATTGGTTCCCTTGTGATGTCAATGCCCCAGCGCAGGCAGGTTTCATAAATCGTTGGGAATCTATTTTTTATATAATCCGGTTTGAGGTGGGTAACATCAAGCAGCACATACGGGTCGTTGTTTTTGATCATCTCAGTAACGCAGGCGCGAGCAACCACATCTCGTGGTGCAAGATTCTCAAGAGGGTGGTAATTCTTCATAAACGCTTTACCAGCCCGTGTTTTCAAAATCCCACCTTCGCCCCTAACCGCCTCGGATATTAAAAACGACCTGCCGTCTATTTTTATATTATAAACTGCGGTGGGATGGAATTGGACAAATTCCATATTTGCTATTTCTGCACCAACTCGAAATGCCATTGCGATACCATCCCCGGTCGCGATTGGTGGGTTTGTGGTATGTTCATATACCTGACCAACTCCCCCTGTTGCTAAAACTGTTGCACTGGCAAATATCGTTTCCACTCGTTGCGTGTCAACATCAAGGTAATAAATACCAAGACATTCACCATCCTGAACAATCAGGTCGAGAACCACTTCGTTTTCGCTTATTGTAAAATCATATTTTTTTGCTTCTTCAATCAGTACCCGCTCGATTTCCTGCCCGGTATAATCTCGTGCATGGACAATTCTACGATGTGAATGTCCACCTTCCTGTCCGAGTTCAAAATTCCCTTCACTATCCACCGAAAAACGGCAACCCATGTGATATAGTTCTTTTATCAAGGAAGGACCTTCTTTCACCATTATCTCAACTGCATCCCGATGGCATAACCCGTCTCCTGCTTTTAAAGTGTCTTCAATATGACTTTCAAATGAATCATCCTTGCTAAAGACACCAGCAATTCCACCTTGTGCATAATTCGTATTTGATTCTGCCTTATGTTTCTTTGTGAGGATTAGAACACTGCCGTATTTTGCACTCTTAGTTGCAAAGGTTAAACCTGCAACACCGGAGCCCACAACCAGAAAATCTACCTTTCTGGGCATCAGAAGATTCTATATAAAATTCTTTAAATGTCAACAGGAATTTTCACCAAAAAAATAAGAATTTAAATATCTTTTTAAATCTTCAATACCAATTTTTTCTTTTGCCGAAACGAACAGTGCCTTGGGATATTTTTCACTCAATCGAATGCGTTCCTCGTTGAAGAGCCGATCTAATTTATTGAAAACCAAAATCTTTGGTTTATTTTCAGCACCAATTTCTTTTAAAACTTCTTCCACGGTATTGATTTTTACTTCAATATCATCTTCTGTTGCATCAACGATATGAATCAATAAATCCGCCTCAAGCACTTCCGCGAGTGTTGCGTGAAAAGAGGCAATCAAACTATGAGGCAATTTTCTTAAAAAACCAACGGTATCGCTGAACAGAACCTTGTGATCTGGTGGTAAAAATAGAATGGATGTTTTTGAATCAAGGGTGGAAAATAGATAATCTGCAGTAAGTAGGTTGCCTTTGGTAAGGGCGTTTACTAATGATGACTTACCTGCATTCGTGTATCCAACTGTGCATACTTTATAAAAATTCCGGCGTTGTTTTCTCTGTACCTGTTTAGATAATTCAATTTTTTTAAGTTCCTTTTTTAATACTGCAATTCTTTCTTTTATTCTCCGACGATCCACTTCTAATTTTTTTTCTCCGGGACCCCTTGTTCCAATGCCCCCGCCAAGCCTTGAAAGTTCTAAACCTTTTCCCGTAAGCCGGGGCAAACGATATTCAAGTTGTGCCATTTCGACCTGTAATTTTGCTTCCCTGGTGCGAGCATGTTTGGCAAATATATCAAGGATTAGAGTTGTGCGATCGATTACCCTGACTCCGGTTTCAGATTCAATATTTCTTATCTGAATACCCGAAAGTTCAGTATCGAATATCAGCAGGTCAATTTTATAGTCTTGTGCGAGTTTGCTCAATTCCTGCGCCTTCCCTTTTCCAATCAATAGTGCCGGATTAAATTTTTCCCTGATCTGGATAAAACTTTCAACAACCTCACCACCCGCAGTGCGAGTAAGATTGGCTAATTCTTCAAGCGCTTTGATTAATTCGTAGCGTTTTAAATTACCATCGCTGACTCCAATGAGAAAAGTCCGTTCTTTCTTTTCCATATAATCTAATCCGCAGACTTTGAATTATTGAATAGATATAAAATACGCTGGAGCGATGTCATAAATGATCCTACGGCAATAACGATCAGAGCATAAATCATAATCTGAGGTCCTCCAAAGGAGCCAAGTATTAAAAATAATAGTCTTACAAATCGTTCAAATAAGCCAACCTGGGGTGATATTCCAACACCTTCACCTCGCGCCCTTGTATAACTGACCATTAGTGAACCGAACAGGGCAAATAGAATCCAGTAAAGAACGAAATCCAAACGATGATAATAGTAAAAAAATAATCCAAGATAAACTAAAAATTCATTCACCCGGTCAAGCGTTGAATCCAAAAATCCGCCAAATTTTGTGACCCGATTTGTCTGACGAGCAATTTCGCCATCAAATGTATCAAGGATACTGCTGAAAAATAAAATAATGCCACCGAGCCAGAAAACGCCATTTTGATAAGCAAAAAAGGCAAATATTGCGATAATAAAACTCAATATTGTGATAATGTTGGGCGCAATATTTAATTTTATAAAGAGATTTACAATCGGTAAAAGGAAGATTTTCTTATACAGTGCCTTTATCTTTTTCATCTTTACCTGCAACTATTATTGTAAATTCTCCACAATCAGTCTTTAGACTTTTTAAGACCTCATCGATTGTTCCCCTCAAAATTTCTTCATAATATTTAGTCAATTCACGAACAAGGACGATTTTTCTATTCGGAAGGATCGCGCTCATCTCGTTCAACGTTTTAATGACTCGATGTGGTGATTCTAATATTATCGCTGGTCTTGTTTCGGTTTTTAATGCTTCAAAAATTTTTTCGCGCTGTTTTTTCTTTTTCGGTAGAAATCCTTCAAATATAAAACGATTAATTGGTAATCCAGAGACCACAAGTGCCGCGATGGGTATTGAGGGACCGGGCACGGAGATTACCGGGATGTTTTTTGAAACCGCTTCTTTAACCAAAACATAACCGGGATCCGATATTAAAGGTGTTCCCGCATTGCAGATGAGCGCAATTTTTTTCCCTTCATTTAATAATTTTAATAATTCTGGTGTTCTCTTTTTTTCGATTCGATCATAATAAGAAATCAGACTCTTTTTAATATTATATTTTTTTAAAATTATCTTTGCCCGCCTTGTATCTTCACAAGCAATAAGATCTACTTCATTTAGAGTTTTTATTGCTCGGATAGTTATATCTTCAAGATTCCCTATCGGAGTCGCTACTATAAAAAGGGGCATTAAAGTTTTAATTTTGTATAATCAAAAAAGTTTAAAGACATCAAGGCAAAACGATAATCATTGAGGACTTTTTTGGCGATATTTTCACTTTCTTTGCCCAATAGTGTCGAAAAAGATTCGAAGATTAAATCCAACCAGCGGGCAATTCCGCGCGAAAGCAACCTTGGTTCAATGACAAGTTTTGCCGAAATATTGAAATCAGCATCAATCTGGAATTCGCTAATGAAGGGATATTCTTTCTGGGCAGTTGCTTTGGCCATAATGACCGTTTTAAGCACCATTGTGTTGCCAAGTGGTCTTGCGTATTTTCTCAGCATCGCTGAGATTATTTTGCAAAACATTTCAACCTGTGCAGGAGTTGCTTGAACCGGTACAATAACTTCAATGTGGTCGAAGATTGATATTTTTACATTTGGTTTAGTCAAATAGCTGAAAACGGTTTTTTCATCCTGAATTTTTTCATTGGTTCCCGCGGCATAAAGTCCCAGTAGTTCACCCTGTTTGAAGGCAATAAAAGATTCTTCAATGCCTGATTTTATCCATATAAAACCATCAAATTTTGTCGACTTAAGTTTATCTATAAGAATTTTGGGTTGAAGTCTATTGAGATCAATCCCCGCTTTTATCGGTTGGTTTGTGATTGAGGTTATAATCATATTGAGCAGGATTTCATCTGTTGCATATTCAGATAGAATCCCTGAAGTTGCCTTTTTCGCCTTTTCAATGACCTCGGATATTGAAATTATATTTCTTTCTTTTAAACTCAATCTTGCAGCATTGAATGGTTCGCCCTGTTTTAAGAATATTAACTCTTCCATTTCGGGATAAATAATAGAAATGTATCCTGAAATACGGTGTGCCCTTTCACGCTTTGATGCCGTCAATACATTATCAAGATTGATAAATTCAAGACGTGTATTCTCAAGTATCGGTCTGCCCTTAGGCAATTTCATAATATAATATTAAGCAATTTTATGAAAAAGTCAAGAATTATCGCAGTATTGATATTTATAAATGGTTAAACTTATATAAAGGAGAGGAGGTATTATATGTATGAAGATAGTCAAAAAACTATTAATAGGATGTCTGTTTTCTTCTTTCATTCTATTATATGCAAAAGAGAATATAACGATTCAGAATATAGAGATTCTAAGGGCAAACGATGCCGGCACATCAGTGAGATTGCCGGCGCCAGTATATGATTCCAACCGGGTTTGGACCGGGAGTACTTCTAATTTGACGAGAAAGGTTGCCTATGGCAAATATTTCAAAGGAAGCACGGATGATACTTTGAGAATAATAACGGTCCAATCAGGTGGGACAAGATTTCTTGTCATGGCTACAGACATGATGGGCACGGGCTTTGTCAAAAATGGTTTTCGTATTGAAACACCTTATTCATTTACGAGTGGTAGTACCACATATGGAGTGGCGGTGGGGATGTGGATGGAGATGAATATACCGATATTGTTACGGGCCATTCTGCCACACCTTATCGACTTATCTGGTTTGAATGGGATGGATCAAACTGGGCAGACCGCGATTCATTTTCGGTGAATAGCGCAATAAATGATATTGTCTTCGGAGACGGCGACAATAATCCCGCAACCAGGGATTTTTATATCAATATTGCCCAGACTTCTCCAAGTGCGGAATAATGAGAGTTCTATGGAGCGGTTCGGCCTGGGATACAACGAGAATCCTTTTGGGTGGTACAGTCGCAGCCAGGGGTATCGCATATAACTAGTATTTCGGGAAATGAGGTCTATGTGGTTGGTGCATCGCGACTCTGGCAGTTATACTGGAATGGCACACCTACTTATCAGGTTTCGATCTGGAACTGGACCGGCGCAACCTGGTATGGGGTTGCCTGGTTCTGGACTACGACCTGGGGTTCCTCAGATAATTGCATTGCTATCGGCGATATATTAACTGATAATCCTGATGCAGAGCTTGTTCTGAGCGGTGGAACCAGTACCTCGGCAATACCTTATATCTTCTGGTATGCACCCAATGGCACGGCCTGGATCAGGGGTTTGCAAAAATCGGTCACATCTCAGAGTGATTATGGGGTGGTTATCGGAGATATCAACCGATTCCGAAATTTTAATCAGGAAATTGTACTTTCGGGTGGCGGTTCACTCGTGGAAATTGAACAGGTTGATCTAATGAATGATATTGGAACATATTATTTTCGGTTAAAGAATCCTACTTCAATAAGAATGGCAAACGATACCTTAGTCGTGACCATATATAATTCGGGTTCAAATCCGCAGAGTGGCTTCCCGGTTCAATACAGTTTCAAAAATAATCCAATTAGTGGTGTTGCAAATTATTCTGGAACATTGCCGCCAGGGGGATGCGATTCGCTGAAGATTCATCTAATAATGAATTTTCTTGGTATAAACACTCTTTATGTCTATACAAATCTATACGGTGATGATAACCCGGTCAATGATACCACAAAACTCCATGTTGAAGTCTATGATGAAAGCACAATGGTGGCATCAAATTTTAATGCCATACCATTCCCACCGACTAATGCTACATTTTCACCACCGGGCAATACGCCCGAGACTTGGTGGCGGATAATCCTTGCCGGAACATATAACTGGGCTAGATATACAAATGGGACGAATCCAGTCTGTACCCCACTTGAAGGTTATGCAATGGCGGGTTATCCTTCTTATAATGCGAGCAGTGGCTCGGGTGTTCGGCTCCGTACCCATCGGATTAATATCGGACCGCAGAACAAAAAACTTATGCTCCGTTTCTATATGTATCATGACGCCGGTAATCAGGGCAATCCGGACTCAATCATCGTTGAATTCTCTTATAATGACACTCTTTATACACCGGTCGCCGCATTCCATAGATACAATCCTACTGCTGGCTGGTATGTCCATGATGTAGAAGTGGGTGACTTCCCTGCCAACCGTAATCTGTATCTCGCATTCCGTGCTCGGAGTGGTTACGGAAACAATATGTTTATAGATTCTGTCCGAGCGTACACCACGGCACCAACGGCATACAACAATGATGCCGGAATCATTACTGCGACAATGGGACCAAAGCCATTCGTGATCGGTAAACCAATAAATGTAAGCGTTACGATTAAGAATTTTGGGTTTAATCCGGTTACATCACTCCAGGTTTTTTATGCGACCGGTGGTGCCGATACGACTTTTGAAAACTGGACCGGTTATCTTGAGATTAGTCAGATTGCTAATTATTCCTTTACTCAACAATTTGTCCCGACGACCGCGGGCGATAATACAATCTGGTTCGGGACAAAAATGTCAGGAGACCAGAATCCTCAAAATGATACAATCGTTAGGGTAATTACAGTATGTCCTTATTCACATACCCCACCATACTCAAAAAACTTTGATGAACTCTGGAACAATTCCACTGAGCCACCGTTCTGCGGCTGGTATATAATTGACGGTGGTTCGCAAACACCGCCCGTTACTGATAATAATGACTGGCATCGTTATACTTCAACAAGTCCAGCACGGATCGTGGCAAGGGTATATTTTTCACCGGTTGAGACCCATGATGATTGGCTTATTTCGCCGCGCTTTGATTGCACCAACAGTAGTACCTATACGCTCAATTACTGGCATTACTACAATGATTTAGCAACTACCCGTTTAGATTCGGGTAGAGTCCTCGTGAGCACCGATGATGGTTTGACCTGGCAGCAAATTCATTTCTATTCTAATGCCGATGATTCAAGTTACAAGTCCGTGGATGTAACATCCTATGTACAGGGTGAAAATGATGTTCGATTCGCCTTCCATTACAGTGCGAATAATGAAATGTGGTGATACATTGATGACTTTATTCTGGACTTCAATGTGGGCATAAATGAGGCAAATAAGGATTTAATAAGTCAATATTTTTTTGAAACCCAGCCTAATTCTTTTTCAGAAAAATTAGTGATAAATTATGGAATACCACAGACTTCTGATGTTGAGATTGTAATATATAATATTGCAGGACAGCAGGTAAAGACTATAGTCAAGACAAGGGTTGAGCAAGGGTTGTATACGACAATCTGGAACGGATTTGATGATAATGACCGAAAATTGCCCAACGGTGTCTATTTTATTCGGATGAATACCGAGGGGCGGCGCATGACAAATAAAGTGCTAATGGTAAAATAAATAATCATAGCAATTGATTGTGAGAAGCCCCTTCTGATGAAGGGGCTTTTTTATTTGAAAAATTAAATCTAATGGTTGCGTATAAAAATTTTATAGGCAGCAAAGAATGGTACTAATAAAAGGCAGATTAACCAGAACGAATCGCCAATAATAAGATAGATTGTTGGGATGTTAAAATGGGGTAAAGAAAAGGTTATTATATCTTCG
This sequence comes from Caldifarciminota bacterium, assembly GCA_965649105.1. Lineage (GTDB taxonomy): Bacteria > Hydrothermota > Tepidihabitantia > SM23-42 > JAOAFX01 > JAOAFX01. Next base: position 46,579 of record CBFGJP010000001.1, on the reverse strand, counting down.
GTAAAGAGGGGTGTTTCTTTTTGTATCCTTCCAAACTGGTCTACCACCATTGATATACCCGTATTGGCGCTGCGCACCAGCGAAACACCAGTTTCAACTGTCCTTAAAATCGCCATATCATTATGCTGCTGGGGTCCAGAAATTTTGCCAAACCAGCCGTCATTGGTGATATTGGCAAGTAACTGAGCGCCATTTTTTACAAATGTTCTTGAGATTTCAGGGAATATTGACTCAAAACAGATAAGACAGGATAACTTTACATCATTGGTAGAAAAGATTGTATATTCATTTCCGGGTGAATAATCACCCTCCCCAAAATCAATTTTTCTAAATAGCGGGATATATTTATCAAATGGTATATGCTCACCGAACGGGACAAGGTGGATTTTTTTGTATTCCTGGGTTATACCCTTTTTGGGTTCAATGATGACGGCTCCATTGTAAATCTCATTTATTTTCCGATCGTAGATAGGTGTTCCTGTGAGGATTGAGACTTCAAGCCGATTTGCCAAAGCCATTACCGAGTCCTGATAAGCGCCCGGGGCTTTGATGAATATTGGAGTCGCGGTCTCGGGCCAGACAATTAAAGAAAGTTTTTTATCCGGATTTTTTTCCTGACACATTTCCGAAAGCCTTAAGAGCCGGCGAAATGTTTCATCACGCATTGGGCAGGTAAATTTTAAATTTGGGTCAATGTTTGGTTGGACAATGCCTACGGTGATCTCTTTTGTAACTTTTGGTTTATTATGCAATCTGATATATCCGAACAAAATGGGTAATAGCCAGACCAAAAGAATTATAAAAATATTTTTTTTGTTTCTATTGAGTAGAAAATAAAAAAATGCTACATTTAGAAGAACCAACCAGAAAGATACCCCATATACTCCATAAATAGAAGCCTGCTGAATAATTAAAGGATAGCGTGCCTGAGAATAACCCAACGAAAGCCAGGGAAAACCGAGTTCCCCGAGACCTTTTAGATATTCAAGACCTGCCCAGATAAAAGGTAATGACCAGAGTCCAATTATTTTTGAAAATAACAATCCTGTAGCAATATATAAACCGATATATAAAAACATCAATACCATTCCTAACACCATTAACAATTTTATACTAACTCCGATCTGGAGAAATATAATCCAGAAGAGAGAAAAAAGGCAGAATAAAAAGCCAAAGAGCAAACCGTAAAGGAAAGTTTTTGAAAGATTTGAATTATATGCTACAAAAAGGAGGGGAATTAGTCCAACCCAGGCAAGAAAATAGAGCCCGAGCGGATGGAAGGAAAGCGACAACAGAACTGATGAGAGTAATATTAAAAAAATTTTTTTCATTCGACATTTTTAAATCTTTACCATTTTATTTTTATTTGCTGATTCATAAAAGGCATCGGTGACACGCGCAACGAACAATCCATCTTCAGCAGTAAAGGGCGGATTTGTATTTTTTCTGATAGCATCAATAAAAAATTGTGCCTGGAGCTCACAGGCAACCTTATAAAAATTTTTAACCGGGATCGATGGGGTAACATTTACCAGTTCATTATGCAACTCTTTATGAATTTTTAATGGATTGAGTAATGCTCCGCCTTTTCTGCCAAATATATTGCAATATAAAAAATCTTTATCAAACAATAGCGACCAGCCCACCTCAATTGTAAGCAGGGTGCCATCTTTGTAGTTGATTATACATAAAGCGGTGTCTTCCACTTTTGTATCCGATTCTTTTTTGTGCATAGAGCCGAAAATTGTATCCACTTCTTTATCTTCAAGAAAATGGGTGGCAATGGCGAGAATCTGGGTGCCAAGCGTTAAAAAGGCACCGCCACCACTTTTCAAGAGATCCAACCGCCAGTCAGAAAGGACCCATTCTTTCATCCCTAAAAGCCATCCGGCTTTTAGATAGTATACATCTCCGAGCTCGCCTTCCTTGATGAATTTTTTTAATGTTTGAACATCGGGCCTGAATCGGCCCGTAAGTGCGACCGCCACCTGCTTTTTAGTCTGCCGGGAAACTTTCACGACTTCCTGTGCCTCGTTGAGGCTTATCGCCATTGGGTTTTCACAGAGGACATCCTTGCCAAATTTCAGCGCAGCGATGGTCATGGGTGCGTGAAGATAATTGGGTGTAGAGATTACTAACGCATCTATCTCTTTATCTTCTATCATCTCTTGAAAGTCGCCGTATCTCTTTGGGATGCTGTACTTATTTGCAAGTTGTTCAACCTTTTGGGTATCGGTGTCGCACAATGCGATCAAATTGCAATCATTGTTCTTTTTAAAAACAGGAATGTGGGCAATCTGAGCGTGAGCCCCGCAACCAACAATTCCGATTTTGATTGTTTTTTTCATATTCCTAAATAGAGATTAAACTCATAAGGGTGTGGCCTTAAATGGACTTCTTCAAATTCTTTAGTTTTTACTTCAATCCATCGTTCAATAAGATCGGTATTAAATACCTCGCCTTTTAGCAAGAATTTATGGTCTTCCTTAAGTGCGTTTATTGCTTCATAGGAATTGGTAGGTAATTTTTCTTTTTTATCTGGTTTAAGATTATTTTCTATTCCATCAAGTCCAGCAAGGAGGACTGCACTCATTGCAAGATATGGATTGCTTGTTGCATCAGGAATACGATATTCTATATCCAGTTCTTTTTTGTTCCTGACATATGCGGGAACACGGATTGCGGATGTTCTGCTTCCAAGGGCAAAATCAGTATAGGTTGGAGCCTCAAATCCGGGGATCAATCTTTTGTAAGAATTTGTGCTGGGATTTGTAAAAGCACAGAGTGCCCTTGAATGCTGGAGAATTCCCCCGATATATTTTAGACACAGTTCACTAAGATTGTTCGTGGATTTTGAATCATAAAATAGTGAGCTATTTTTTTCGCCAAGATATTGATGTAAATGAAGGCCATTTCCAGGTTCACCAATGAATGGTTTGGGCATAAATGTGAGATAGATATTCCGACTTTGTGCCAGAGATTTCAGTAGATATTTTGAAAGAAATAGATTATCGGCGGCTTGCAACATTGGTTCCATTAACAGCTCTATTTCCAGCTGCCCTTTTGCCCCTACCTCATGGTGATGATATTTTGCCTTAATTCCACATTGATTGAGTATTTTTACCATTTCATTGCGCAGATTGGCGTAACGGTCTTCCGGCGGACCAATATGATATCCACCTTTATACCTTATTGGATAGTTTATCTTATTTTCTATCTCATCAGCAAATGCAATTCGATAATACCCGTACCCAGGTCCTTCGCCATAGGTACATTTTTCAAAAACATAGAATTCAAGTTCAGGTTGAAAAAATGCCTGGGCATTGAGGACTTTTTTTAAATAATTTGTTGCTTTTTTGGCAATATTTCTTGAATCTCGTTCGTAAGGAACCCATTTATCAGGTAAATAAACACTGCACAAAAAAGAAACTGTCTTATCTTCAAAAAATGGATCTATAAAAAGGGTGTTTAAATCCGGGAACAAGAGCATATCACCTTTTTGGACCCCTTTGTAACCGGGCAGGCTTGAACCGTCCACCCCAACCCCTTCGGAAATTATTTCTTCAAATCTTTCAATTGGAATGGTGATATGATTCAGTGTGCCGATAAGTGTGCAATACTTTAAATCAATGAATTTTATTTCCTCTTTGATCAACTGTTTTTTTAATTGTCTTATATTATATTGTTTTTTCATATTTTTTAAATTATACGCAAAAAAAAGGCAGAGTCAATACGATATATTAATGACTAAACTCCATTTTCTTGAAGAATCAAATTGAAAATATTTGAATTAATAGACATCTTTGATAGGAAAGTTCTCTCAAAACACCAATCATCATTCTTTTCTGCTTTCTTTCAGTTATTTCATCACCGCACCAATCCTTGGTGGGACGATGGGAAAAGAAAAAGGGAATCAGGATACATTATAAGTGACTTTTAAAATATAATTACCACAACGAAAATATTATTTATCAACATATCTTCAACGATAAAATTTCTGAATGAGTCCAGGTATATATTTACCATAACCTATATTGTAATCGGCATCCCAAATATGCCAGGAATTCATATTAATAGACCAGCAAGTGCACTTTTAGGGGCCGTGGCGATGGTTTTTTGGTGTTATTTCATTGAAAGAAGCATATGCAGCGATCGACCTGGATATAATATTGTTCATTCTAAGGATGATGATTATTATCGCGTAGATAGAATTATCTGGTTTTTTTGAAACAGTTGAAAGGTGGATATTGCGCAGGGCAAAAAGTGCTTCTGGGCTTTTGTTTTTTCTAATAGTTTTATCAGGAATTACAGCCAGCCTCTTTATGAATGATACCATTTCCCTGCTGTTTACACCAATTGTTTTAAAGATTACGAGAAAAGTCAAATTAAATCCGATTCCTTATCTAATTGCATTGGCAACCTCTTCAAATATCGGTAGCACAATGACGATCATCGGGAATCCACAAAATATGTTTATCGGTCTTTATTCCCCAAACTCCTTTTTTGGAGTTTCTAAGAATCCTTTCATCGATTTCAATCATAGGATTATTGGTAAATTTTTAACTAATCCGCCTTGTTTATCACAATGATTTTGCAGGCAAAAAGATAAAAATTGAATCTAATGAAAATAAAATCGTTGTTCCGAAAAGACTTTTTATCGCATCATTTATAAACTTGGTTTTGCTGCTGATTTTTTTGTGTTTGGGTTATAGCCCGCAGAATGTCGCAATCACCATTACATGTTTTCGAATTCTGTTTGGTGTCAATAAGCCGAGAAAGGTATTAGAAGAGATGGACTGGCAGTTGCTTCTATTCTTTGCCGGTTTATTTATTGTAATGCGGGGCGCGGAGAAATCAGGTATTACTTTATCAATCTTTGCATATGTAAAAATTTATCTTTCCAATGGTAAATTTTCCCAAATTTTTAATTTGACGGTGGGCTCCACAGTTTTATCTAATATCATAAGCAATACGCCAGCTGTGATCCTGTTCTCGCATTTCTTTGCAGGCTTAGTTAATTCTAAAATTGCTTGGCTTACGCTGGCTATGTCTTCAACGCTTGCCGGAAATCTTACGGTCATTGGTTTGGTTGCCGATATAATTGTTTTTGAATAAGCAGAAAAAAAGGCGTAAGGGTGGGATTTTTTGAATATTTAAAACTCGGTTTACCTTTTACGATAATAACCTTAATTATTGGCATTGCTGTTTTAATAATATTTGGTTAAAAAATTCCTTGAAAATTTATATTAAATCCATATAATCTTCTATGAGGATTCTTCTCCTTGCGGTACCGATTGGTGCAGGGCATTTAAAGGCCGCAAATGCTATAAAACAGGCAGTAGAGAGTTTATCATCAGAATCAGAGGTTCGATTTGAAGATTGCTTCAATTGGGTGTTTCCACTATACGGTTTTATGTACAAAAACATTTATGAATTTTGTCAGAAAAATGCAATTTGGCTTTTAAAGATTTTCTATCAAGGAATGGGTGTGAAAACCGGTGGCGATAAGACCCTTTATAAATTTCATAAAATGACTGCCTATAAATTTTCACACTTGCTCAATGAATATAGACCGGACTATATCTTGTGTACACATTTTTCTCCCGCTTATTATTCGGCGCTATACAAAAAAATATTTAATTATAGATTGGGCGTGGTAATTACTGATTATTATATCCATCCGCATTGGGTCAATAAAGAGATTGACGATTATTTTATCCCAAATGAAGATTTGAGTGAACAGATATTAAAATATGGAATAAAAGGAGCTCAGATCTATCCATTTGGTATTCCGGTGAACATTGCCTTGGAAGGTGCGATTGATAAAGAAATGGCACGTAAAAGATTTGGATTGACTGCAGATAGAATTTCGGTTGTGGTAATGGGTAGTAAAGTCTTTGGGGGGGATTGGTTTGAAATTGTTCAGGAAATTGTTGACTTTGATTATGATTTACTTGTTTTGTGCGGGACAAATAAAGAAGCCATGGAAAAGATTAAGGGCCTCAGAGGTAAGGCAAATTTAAAGGTTTATGGTATGGTTGATAGGATTCAAGAATTGATTGCAGTTTGTGATATTTTAATCACAAAGGCAGGGGGTATTACAACTACTGAAGCGACCAGGACAGGTCCTTGCCTTTTGTTTGCAAATTCAATTCCTGGTCTGGAAGATAAAAATGAAGAATTTTTTATAAGCCATAATGCCGGCTTGAAGATCACGAAAGACAATGCGCAGAAGGTTATGGCTGATTTGCTTGCCCATAAAGAAAAGATTGCACAAATGCAAGAAAACCTTTTAAAATTGGGCAAAAACAATTCTGCTTTAAAGATTGCTCGGACAATACTGAAAAGTGGAAATTTATTAGCAAGTTCTTCCCGTTAAATAGATTTGTTAATGAGTTGTTTGCTTATAATTATAAGTAGATAGATATGACCAAAGAAAATTTTGAAAAGATTGTAAGGGTGTCGTTGAAAAAAATACCTAAAATTCTTCAAGATAAATTGGTAAATGTAGAGATTGTCATTGAGGATAAACCTATACCACAAAAAACACTATTGGGTCTTTATCAAGGTGTCCCTTTAAAGAAAAGGGGATTCTGGTATGGCAATGTCCTGCCGGACAAGATAACATTATTTAAAACCAATATTGAAAGTATCACGAGGAATGAAGGGGAACTGGAAAATTTGATTTTTGATGTTTTACTGCATGAGATCGGTCATTATTTTGGATTTGATGAAACTGAACTCCAGCAAATGATTCCTCATAAATAGCTTTTTTTCAAAAAATTAATATTGAGTTATTGCGATTGAAGTAATAGCCTTATTTCGTTATTTTCTTGATTTACTGCCAATGATTTTTTAAACGCCTCGATCATTGACTGTCGGTCTCTTCGGTTTTGATATATGAGCCCTTCAATAAAATACTTCTGTCCCTGCAAATATCGTTGCAATTTTTCTAAATCCTCAATGCCAATAACGATTTTATCAATACTAATTCTGTGTTCCATTACTGATTTTATATTATGCTCCCAGTTTTCATTCCTCAAACTTAAGGGAGTAAAAAATTCTAACCTGGGTTGGTTATCGGTATTTATCTTTGCACCCGAGGTGAAATGTCTAATTGCCTCTGTATCAAGAAGATATGAGACGGCAAGAAGATATGGATCTTTGAGCAGGTCATCGTTTAAATTTTTTAATGATTCAAAGATTATCTTTTGGGAATGATTTGTGCCCACAAGGATACCATGCGAATAACCAAGCCAGATTGAAGTATGCGGGAAGACATCAGCGAAGGTTTTTATCAAAGATTTAAATTGATCCGGGCTCAGTTTATGAAGGGGCAGATATTGACAGACTGCTCCATTATCCGATAGATGCTCCCTGCACAATATGAAAAACTCTTTAGTATAAAGACTTCCGCTTCCCAATATAGGATGTGTTGGGTCGCAGGAAATGATATCGTATCTTTTTTTTGTTAATAGCAAAAAATTCCTGCCATCAGCGTTAATAAAATTTACTACGGGATTATTAAAAATATAGTTATTAAAATTTGCAAAATATTTTGCTGCTGTACGCAAGCCCGGACAAATTTCAACACAATCTATTTGGTTCACATTATACCGTGCAATTGCTGAAGTTGTTATACCAATTCCAAAACCAATGACCAATATCTCTTTTGCATCAGGATTGAATATGAACGGAAGATGCCCGAGCATTTTTACAACCTTCAATGCATCATAGGTTGTGCCGATTACCGCACTGTTATTTACATAGCAGGACCTTATGCCCGTGGAACGGTCTTCACTCACAATTATAGTCCCATCCAATGTTTCTTGATAAAATAAAACACGGTGTTGTCTGCTCGGTGACTGGTAAAGGGAAGGCGGAAGTATTAATTTATTTTGCATTGAATAAAAAAAGCTGGCGATTGCCCAAACAAAAATAATGATATATACAAATTTTTTCTTCAAAGAAAGCGTAAAAAAGAAACCAATCAGTAAATTTATAAAAGCAACAGTTACCAATCCCCTTATGACTCCGATATATTGGATTAAGAGCACACCAGCAATTAGCGAACCAAGTGCACTGCCAATTGTATTGAAAAAATAAATATTACCCAGATAGTTACCAAGGTTCGGTATTTTCTGTTCGTATAGAGAACAAATTAGCGGAAAACTTATCCCCATAAATATTGCGGGTACAAAGACTATAACCCAAGAAAGAAGTAATGCGGGTAGGAACATTCTAAGGGTAGGTATTTCAAAGATACTAGAGAACAAAAATAGTAATGCTGGTAGTTTATTTAAAAATAAACTGCCAGTTATGATATATAATCCTGTCAGAATTTGCACTAATGCAAAAACATTATGGATATTTGATTTTTTTGATAATCTGGTAAATACAATACTACCGATAAAAATTCCCGACAGAAAGACAATAATAATCATAGTAAAGGTGTAGGTGGAATTGATAAGGAATATTGATAATGCACGAATCCATAAAATTTCACAGGCAAGCCCAGCAAACCCTGTTAGCCCGGCAATGAGTGGCATATATTTTTTTATTTTGTTTAAATTATCTTTTTTTGATTCCTGGGGAACAGTTTTTGAAATTCTATTTTCCGTTGACATTTTTGCAATGAAAAGATACACCAAAATGCCGATTATTAAATTTATTAAAATTGCGATCAACTGGGTCGAAGAAAGCCCCAATGTTCTGATAAAAAAGAATCCGGTTAATAATGCACCAATCGTACCTCCGAAAGTATTGAATCCGTATAATAATCCTATTCCATTTTTGATTTTATTCTCATCCTGAACATAACATTTTGTAATTACTGGAAATGTCCCGCCCATTAAAAATGTAGGAATAAATAAGACTGCGAAGGTTAAAATGAATATAATGGTTGATGAAATTGATGGGTTTAAATGTATATTTTTTGATATGCCTTTATAAAAATTTGGTAACTGATTAATGAGAAGCAGTAATAAAAAGGAAGATAAGCCAATTCCTAACTGCAGATATGAAAATAATTTCTTAGAATTGTTGACCCGATCGACATAGGAACCATAATATAATCCGCCAAGACCAAGTCCCAGCATAAATGCTGATACGACCAGGGCATTTGCTAAGGTTGTTGAACCAAATGCAAGCAAGAGTAATCTTGTCCAGGTAATCTCATAAATCAAAGCAGAAAAACCAGACAAGAAAAATAGAACCAAATATATACCCATGGAGTGAGTATAATGGAGATGATAATAAAGTCAAGTTTAAAAAATTTAGTCTATTGACCATAAAATATTTTTCAATATACTAATTTAATGAATGAAAATTTGATTGGACAAGGTGAATTGGTCCTTATATACCTTGATGAAAAACGGCAATTTCTTATCCAGGCAATCCCTAAAATGAAATTATCAACAGATTTTGGTGATATAAAGGTTGATGAAATCATAAATAAAGAGTTTGGTTTTACTGGTAAAACACATCTGGGCAGAAATTTTTATTGTCTTAAGCCCACCACGAGCGATTTAATATTGAAAATAAAAAGAAAAACTACAATTGTCTACCCAAAGGACATTGGTTATCTATTATTTGAAACTTCTGTTGGACCGGGTTCAAAAGTCATTGAGGTGGGAACCGGTAGTGGTGCATTGACCTTATTTTTATCAAAGATTGTTGCCCCCGACGGCATTGTCTATTCTTACGAAAGGAACGAAGAATTTCTTGCAAATGCAAAGCGAAATGTGGAGAAGGGCAAATATAAAAGCAAAGTCGAATTCATTCTCAGGGATGTGGCAATTGAAGGTTTTATTCATAGAAATGTTGATGCAGTATTTATCGATGTTCCTGAACCATGGGAAATTGTGCCCCGGGCATTTGATGTATTAAAAAGTGGACACCACCTGGTATCATGGAGTCCGAATGTTGAGCAGATAAAAAAAACCGTAGAATCACTTCATGCACATAATTTCGTTAGAATAAAAGTTTGCGAGATTATGCAACGGGAGATTTTAGTTAGGGAGAGAGGTGTTCGGCCAAGAGAAAGAGAAATTACTCATACCGCATATCTTTTAAGTGCAACCAAAATAGTTATGTGAATATTTAAAGTTAAATTCTATTCCAGATATACCAGGGGATCAACTGGTTTGCCTTCTTTTCTTAATTCAAAATGTAGCATTGGACCTGACAACGAACCACTTTCTCCTACTCTACCAATTATTCTTCCTAAAGGCACTTCGTCTCCGACCTTAACAAGGATCTCGGAAAGATGCCCGTAAAGTGAATAAAATCCATCCTGGTGGTCAATTACAACCAAGTCACCATATCCCATAAATTTCCCCGCATAAACAACTTTGCCCTGGGCAACTGCATAAACATTTTCTCCATAATTGCTCAATATATCAATTCCATTATTTTTTGTCGTTGTATTGTACTTTGGATGAATGACCTTCCCGAATTTTGTCCCAACCGAACCTCTGCAGGGCCAGGGTAATTTACCTTTGTTTATTTCAAAATAACTCTTGGCACTTGCTTCTTCTTTTTCTTTCTTTTTGCGAAGCGAGACGATCAAATCTTCCAATTTGCGCTGTGCACTTTTCAATTCTTTCTCAATCTTTTTTTTCTCATTTTCCTGTTTTGCTATTTCATCAAGGATTTTTCTTTTTTCCTGCCTTTCTTTATTTAACTGCTCAAGTTCCTGTTCCTTTTCTTGCCGCCGGGTTTCTAATAACGAAATAAGTTGCTCACGCATTTTTTTATCAGCAAGATATTTTGTCCAGTAATCTTTAAATTCAAAGAACAATTTGCTGTCGTGCTTCGCAAGAATCTGTAAGTAATAGGAGGTTGATAGTATCTCAGGTATTGACTTTGATGATAATAAAATCTCCAGTTTATAAAAGGGAGTCCATTTATAAAGACGGATTAATCTTTCTTTCAATTCCTCTTTTTGAAATTTCATTTTTGATTCTAAACGTGCAATTTCACGATTTAATTCTGAGACTCGCATCTTTTCTTCGTATTCCTGGGTAGTCACTTTTTCGATATACTCTGAGGAAAGATTTATGGCCTCATCTATCTTTTCGAGCCGAGCAAGGGCACCTGATTTTTCCTTTTCAAGTTGTTTAATTTCCTGTCTTACTTCACTTAATCGTTTCTTTAAGTCATCAAGCTCTTTCTGTTTTTGATTTAATTGTAAAAATAAACATAAAAATATTAAAAAGGATGTCATTTTAAAAACCTTCTCAATGCAATACTTGAACCTATTATACCAAATACCACTCCGAATAATATGCTGCCCAGAAAGAATAAGAGTTTGGGAAAGAAAGGAATGTTGAAAAATGATGATGCAATCCGGACGGTTATTTCAAGCAGTATAAAGGCAATGATTCCACCTAATATACCCTGGACCAATCCCTGAAACACAAATGGTATGGTGATAAATATATCTGTTGCACCAACGAGTTTCATTATTTCAATCTCGGTAGCATGGGCAAAGATTGTTAGTTTAATGGTCTGAAATATGACAAATATGACGGAAAGAGTAATGATGATCAATAAGCCGACATCGAAGAATAGCATAATATTAGTTATCTTTTTTAGTTGCTCTACAAGTTCTCCACCGTATATTGTATCTTTCACACCCTTGAGCAACAAAACTTTCTTGCTTATTTCTTCTAATCCTTTTGGATTACGATATTGAGGCTCGAGTTTAATTCTTATCGATGCAGGTAATGGGTTATCTTCAAATATGCGGATTATCTCTTTTGTTTCAGCAACTTCGTCCTGCAGTTGTTTTAATGCGGTTTCGGCTGATACATAAACCACTTCTTGAACACCGTTAATCTTGTTTATGCTGTTTTTTAACCAAGCGATATCTGCACGTTCTTCAAGGAATGCAATGATTTCAATCTTTTCATCAAGAAGGTTTGCAATTTCATAAAGATTGACCGTTACCAATCCGAAAATTGATAGCAAATAAAAAGATATCGCGGCGACAAGTAACGAAAGAATGAATAAAGAACGACTTCTGATTATCGTTCTCAAACCCTCTCTTATGCCAATGCGCAATGCCATATTAATCCTTTCTCATTTATCCGACACGATTTTTCCATTTTCCAGATGGATGATACGTTTTTTTGCCTTGCGGACGAGTAATTGATTATGTGTTGCCATCAGAACGGTGGTGCCTTTATAGTTGATGTCCAGCAGAATTTCAAGAACTTCCTGGGAACTTTTCAAATCCAGATTTCCGGTGGGCTCATCGGCAAGCAGTATGTAGGGATCACGCACTAATGCGCGGGCAATTGCGATCTTTTGCTGCTCGCCACCAGAAAGTTGATAAGGATAATTAAATTTTTTATGACTTAATTTTACATAGGTTAAAATATCAAACACTTTTTTCTTTAAATCCCGGGGTGGAATATCAGTGACCTCCAGGGCAAATGCAACATTTTCTTCGACCGTCCGGTCCTGAAGAAGTTTGAAGTCCTGAAAAATAACGCCGATCTTACGACGGAATTCGGGTAATTTATTCCGTTTTAAAAAATGAAGATGGTAATCAAGAACTTTAATTGTTCCTTTGGTTGGTTCTTCGTCTTTGTAGATTAGTTTGAGGACCGTACTTTTTCCTGCACCGGTCGGACCAGTAATAAAAACAAACTCGCCTTTCTGGATTTCAAAAGAAATGCTGTCAAGTGCGACCCAGTCTCGCTGGAAAATCTTTGTGACTTTATCAAAGACAATCATAGACTATTTATAATTGCCGCAAGATAACCCGCTCCAAAACCATTATCAATATTAACCACTGCTACACCCGGCGCACAGGAATTCAACATTGTCAATAAAGATGCAATGCCATTGAAATGCGCCCCATATCCAATGCTTGTGGGCACCGCAATTACCGGTGCCGGGAATAAACCACCAACAACTGAGGGAAGAACACCGTCCATGCCTGCCACAACCACAAGGGCCCGCGCTTTTTTTATCAGGTTTTTGAATTTTAAGAGCCTGTGCAACCCAGCTACACCAACATCATATATTCTTTTAACATTACTCCCCATAATTTCAGCGGTGACCGCGGCTTCTTCAGCCACCGGGATATCTCCGGTACCTGCAGATATTACAACTACCAGACCTGTTTTTTCCTTTTGTTTACCAATAAAATACAATCTGGCTTCAGAATAATATTTGCCTGATTTAAATTCATTATCAAGCGATCGGGCAATGGATGGATTAATTCTCGTCAAAAGCACTTTTTTATTGGCTTTAAATATCTGCCACGCACATTGCACTATTTGCTCTTCTGACTTACCTTGGCATAAGATGACCTCGGGAAATCCTTTTCTATTTTTTCGGTGCAGATCTAATTTTGCAAACCCGATGTCGCTTATTGTTTTGCTAAATCTTTTTTTAATGTTATCGCTCCTAACTAAAATATCTGGGCTGAGAATTTATAAACCTCGGTATCCTTCAATTTGTAAGCATCTTCGGGAAGCCCGGCCTTCATACAGGTCTGTTCTAAAAATTCCTCAACAGTCCACCCATACTCAGTTGCCACCTGGGGTAAAAGCAGGCCACTATAATAGCCTCTACGAACAAACAATCCATCTCTGCCAATAACAATATCATTGAAATCCTTAACTTTCTCCATCGGAGTAAGAACGGAGATCTCAATCTCGATCTCGGGAAGTTCTTTTTCATTTACAGGATTGAACCGCGGGTCGTGGAGTGCGGCAGCTTTTGCCATCTCAGCACATGTTTTATAAAGGGGCTCATCCGCAATGATATGACCGATACATCCTCTTAAATTTCCGTGTTTGGTAAGCGTCACAAATACACCATAGGGTTCTTTCAGTTTTTCAGGTACATCTTTAAACTCAGGAACTTTTTTACCTTGAACCACCGCTTCGATAGTCTTTCTTGCGATATCCTTTAATACCTTCTTTTCTTCTTCATTAAAACCAAGATCAACCCCAACTTTTTCATGTTTCTGCTCATTTCCCTTAAAAAAAACTGCTGAAAGATAACCAACGACCTGAGCATAATCACCGGTGATATTTCCACTCGTTCCATAAATCAAAACCTTTGCCTTGTCTGCACCTAATTTCTTCACTACGAGCATTGCAGTGATTATCGGTGCACCTCCACATGCCTCGCAACTGTCCGAAGAGAGCCTTTTATATAAAAGTTCCGGGTCAAATTTTTCTATAGCATCAATCACAAGATTATCAAGTTTTTCCGCGGTCTCCTGATTATGATAATGGGATAGGTCGGAACTCGCAATGATTAAAAATTTCTTATCTTTTGCTGCATTTACAATGGCATCAGCAAGTACACCACAGGTTTTATAATCATGAGATCCCATAACAATCTCAATAAGTTTGAATTTCTTCAAAACCATCTGGAGGAATGGTATCTGTATTTCAACAGAATGCTCTTCAATGTGTGCCATCGGTTCGTATTTTATAATCTTTGAGTTTTGCTTGATTATTTTATCCGCAAGGTCTGTATCAAAATCTACCTTGCCTAAAGGCGTCTTCCTGCCCGCCATTTTATCAACAGAAACGCCATAAAATCCATACCGGTGACTCGGACCTATTACTATCACATCATCAAATTCTTTATTTTCCAATAGTTTATATGAGAATGCTGCAAATGGTCCTGAATACATATAACCGGCATGAGGTGAAACAAGTCCGTATATTTCACCCGAAATCTTTGTTCGGGCATTTTTGAGATAGGTCTTTATCACCTCTTGAAGGTCTTTTTCCCTGCCCGGATACCAGGAGCCAGCATGGATTGATTCGCGATACTCTCCACCATTACAGTTCTGTGTCATAATTAAAACTCCTGTCAGAAAAATTTTAGTAATAATTTTAAACATATAGCAATCAAAACTTCAATCATTAGGAATGATCACCCGCGATAAAACCCCAGCGACCAATGCCTTTATAATATCAAATGGTATAAATGGTAAGACAGCCAATTTCATTGTTATTAAAAAATTTGTCCGGAGTAGAAAGGCAAAATTAAGGGCACCAACAAAATAGATTACTGATACACCAAACATCATTATCAAAATTTGGTTGAAAAAACCTTTATGTCTATGAACAAACAGTCCAATAAAGATTGCAGCAGGAATAAATCCTAAAAGATAACCCAGAGTGTAACCAGGATTTAATCCAGCACGAAATCCCGCGAACCATGGAATTCCAATTGCCCCAAGAGTTATATAAAAAATCATACTCATACCCGCATAAAATCCACCCAGAAACACCCCGCTTAACAACACTACAAATACCTGTCCCGTTACGGGAACCGGTGTGAATCCGAGCGGTATTCTAATTTGTGCAAAGATTCCCGTAGCCAAAGCAAATAACAAAGATAGACCTAATTTTTTGATCCAATGTAACTCTTTTAACCACTCAAAATATAATATTTTTCCATAATTGAACAAATCAATTGTCTTAGTGATATTCATTGCACCTCCTGAAATATTTTAGTTAAAATACAATAAAAGTCAAGTCCAGGAGCAGTTTGGATATCTATCCTTTTATTATCCCAAAGATAATGCCGGTAACGACGAGTATAAAAGGGTCTAATTTTTTTACGGTGACTAAAATAATCAAGCATAAAATACCAAAGAATCCATATGCTATATTAAACCAATGCATCGGAATGAATATAACCCCGGTAGATAGCAAGACGGCAACGACCGCGGATTTTATTCCATTTAGAAACGATTGGACATAACAGTTTTGCTCAATTATTTTGTAAATTTTTATTAATATGATGAGCATGAGAAATGATGGTAGAAAGATTCCAATTGTAGAAATCAATGCACCGAAGATTCCCATGACTTTGAAGCCAACGAAAGTTGCCGTGATCGCCACCGGTCCGGGTGTTATTTGTCCGAGTGCAAAGCCATCAAAGAATTCTCTTGTTGTAAGCCAGTCACGGTAAATGCAAACTTCATTCTGAATAAATGGAATAGCCGCATAACCCCCACCAAAGATCACTGCGCCGATTTTTAAAAAGATACCGAATAATTCAAATGCCTTTTTAATATCAAATAAAAAAATCGGTACGGAAAGAAAAATTTTTGGGGATTTGATATGCTCAAGTATTATATTCAAACCACCCGCAAAAAGCACGACGAGTACCGGATCAAATCTAATTAGAAAAAGGATAAAGGCAAAAATAAATATAATAACCCGGTTGACCTTGTTAATTATCAACCGTCCCATATCAATTCCGGACCAGAGAATTATTGCTGTCATTACAGCGCCAACGCCCTTGAATATTTGATTGATTGCCGGAAGTGTGTGGAAGGCAAAATAGAGATAAGAGAGAATAAGCATAATAATAAAAGATGGGAGGAGCAAAGAAATTCCCGCTACAATCGCACCCTTCAAACCCGAAAGACAATATCCGATATATTCACAATAATTAGGGACAAATGGACCGGGAAGCATCTGTCCGATGGCGACCGCGGTTGTTAATTCGTCATCACAGATGAGTTTCTTTTTTCTAACACATTCAGACCTTAATAGCGCAAGCATCCCGGGACCACCACCAAAACCAAGGAGTCCGATTTTGAAAAATGTCTTGGCTATGGTTTTCAAGGAGTTCATAAATTCATACTGCCGGTTTTATAGCCATCCAAATCGAGTGTAATATATTTGTAGCCGATTCTTTTGAAAAATCTAATAATTTGTGTTCTATCCTTAAGTATTCGGGAAAATTCATTGGGTAGGATTTCGATCCGGGCAATCGGAAAGTAGTCCCGTACCCGGCATTGAGAAAACTTTAGTTTTTTTAAAAATGCTTCCGCTCGCTCAATGCGTTTTAGAATTTTTTTATTTATTTTTACACCGTAAGGGATTCTTGAGGCAAGGCAAGCCATTGAAGGTTTGTTCCAGTTCGGCAATTTAAACATTCTGGCAAAATATCTTATTTCATCTTTTGTCAAGCGCGCTTCTATCAATGGCGATTTGATACCAAGTTTTCTTACTGCCTTTAGCCCGGGTCTGAAATCATTGAGATCAGAATAATTACTTGCCTCAACAACAATAAATCCACATTTTTGTGCAATTTTTTTTAATTTTTTAAACAATCCAACCTTGCAATGAAAGCAACGATTGACCGGATTATTTTTAAAATACTTATTCATAAGTTCATTTGAGCCGATGATGATATGTTTAACATTCAATAGTTTTGCAATCTTTCTTGCCTGCTTGATTTCGGCTTCAGGATAAAGAGGTGAAGTGGCGGTTACTGCAATAACTTGGTCCTTAAATATTTCTACCGCCATTTTTAAAAGAAATGTTGAGTCAACACCACCAGAGAAGGCAACTACCACGCCCGGAAATTTCTTTAAAATTTCTTTTAACTTTTCAATCTTTTTCTGCTTTGCTTGGAGAATTTCTTCCATACAGTTTAAATTACAGAATTTATTTTAACAAATACGGTAGAAATTCTTCACTGACCGGTGGTTTTTTTGACCAACGCACAATTTCTTGATCGTTTTCAAATATAATAATTGTTGGAATGTCAGCGACTTCATAAAATGCACCCTCTGCCATACCATCAACCGTATCCATATCAATATATTCAATCGGTGCCTTAAACCCCTTTTTTTCTTTAAAATAACAAAATTTCTCATAGGTATCCTTACAAACCTGACAGGTTTGTCGACCAAAAATATAAATTTTTTTCATTGGGCCTCCTTGTTTTTTATTTTACGCAAAAAAAATGTAGAGTCAAGAAAATCTTATTGCCAATCAAAAAATTTTAATTATACTTTTCAGTGCACATTGCAATTTTTATATCGGGTATGGCGGCAGTTATGAGTCAAACAATGATCATCCGCGAAATGCTCGCATTTTTTTCGGGCAATGAATTGATTTCAGGTATTGTGCTATTTCTCTGGCTTTTGTTGACCGGGTTGGGAAGTTTCATATATTCAAAATTGAATTTAAGAGATAACCCGGCGCGAAATTATGCAAATCTTATTTTTTTAACCGCACTGTTTTTGGTATGCTCTTTTATATTCATAAGGAATGCCCCTGCGATCTTCTCTATAAACTTTGGTGAGGTTATTGATTTATACAAGATAATAATTATTGCGTTTATTACGCTTTGTCCACTCTGTATCATCTTTGGTGCCCTATTTCCTGCTGCTACTGAAATTATAAGACCACAAAGGGTGTATTTTTTTGAAAGTTTTGGTGCTGTTTTTGGTGGTATTATATTATCCTTCGTTTTATTATCTTTCATCCCCCCATCGGGTATCTTTATTTTGCTCATTTCGTTATTAATATTCGCCAGTTATTTATGTATTAGAAAAAAGATTTACCTGTTATTGTCCGTGCTTCCCTTATTTTTATTTCTGGCTATAAACTCGATAGAGTTTAAGTTAAAAAAAGTGCAGATGCCGGGGCAAAATATTATTGGTGTCTTTGAATCAAAATACGGAAATATCACATTAACAAAATCGGATGATCAGATCAACTTTTATTCAAACGGCGTTTTTGACTTTGCGTACCCTGATTTTTATGCCTCGGAAGAGGCGGTTCATTATCCGCTGTTAATCCACAAGAATCCTGAAAGTGTTCTGCTTATTGGCGGTGGTTTGGGTGGTGGCATACAAGAGATTTTCAAACATCCATCGATTCAGAAATTGAATTATCTGGAACTCGATCCCAAGATTATTGAAATCTCAAAAAAATTTATTGGTTCTCAAATTTTTGATAATAGATTAAATGTAATTATCGGCGATGGTCGATACTATATCAAAAATACCAAAGAAAAATTTGATTGTATTATTATTAATCTGCCTGATCCGGTAAATGCAAATCTTAATAGATATTATACATTAGAATTCTTCCAGGAATCTAAAGGCAGGCTTAATCAGGGTGGGATATTCTGTATTAGAGTCAATTATACACCGGATATTTTCAGCCCGATTTATAGCCAATTTTTAGGCACAATCAAGAATACATTGGAAAGGGTTTTCAAAAAAGTTTATGTATTACCGTTATCAAAAGCCACATATATTGGACTGGACTACGAAATTGAAGTTGGAATTAGAGAAATTTTGAAGAAAAATATCAGGGACAGAAATCTTAATCTTCTTTACGTAAATAACTATTTTTTTGATTACAATCTTACTGAGGAAAAAATTGGATATATAAAGCAGTGTATCGAAAGAACGAAGTCTTATATTAACAACGATTTAAAGCCTGTATGTTATTATTTCAATGTGCTACTATGGGGTAGTATTTCTTCAGGATTTGTTAAAAAATTATTTTTAAAACTCTTCAATATGCATCCGGGTTTATTTTTATTAATATTGATTCCCATTCTTTTCTGCTGGTATCGCAAAACGCTTATTTATCTCTCAATATTTACCACCGGTGTCGCAGGCATTTCATCTGAGATAGTACTTTTGATTCTCTTTCAAGTATTTTATGGATATGTTTATAACTGGATAGGTATTATTATAGGTTTATTCATGCTGGGACTTGCAATGGGAACTTTGTTTTTTATTAAGATGAGAATATTTAGAAAAATAGATACCCTTCAGAAAAAGCTGAACTTTTTATCGACTATTCAAATAACCATAGGCATTTATTTTTTAATAATTTTTATTTGTACTTTTACGAAGGTGGAGTTTATAAATTATATCATTGCCATTCTTTTATTAGCCGGGGGATTTTTAAATGGTTTACATTTCCCATTGGTAATAGACATATTTTTTGAAAAAAAGTCGGGTATCCTTTATGGGATTGATCTTTTGGGCGCAAGTTTCGGGGCATTGATTACTGCCTTGATTTTCATCCCAATACTTGGGATATTATATACTTCTGTTTTATTTATAATCCTGAATTTTATCGTGGGTCTCGGATTATTTCAACTCTCATTACGGATTGACAAAGTGTAAAAATCAGATATAATTATTCCGGAATGGTAAAAACATTCCAGGGAGGTTTTATCTATAATGAATGGTCATTCTCATGACGAATTGAATAAGTTACTTGAAGAAAGTTATGTCACCCATCAGGAAGGTGACATTATAAAGGCAACCATAATTAAGCGCACCAAAAATGGTGTTCTTGTTAATCTTGGTTTAAAGGCAGAAGGCTTTTTGCCGTATGAGGAATTTTCAAATCCTGATGATGCAGTTGAAGGTAAAGAAGTATATGTTTTTCTTGAGGCTTTTGAAAATCGGGAAGGGTTCCCTGTTATTTCAAAGAAAAAAGCAGATTTTCAATTAGCATGGGACAAGATAAAGCACATT
The DNA here is from genome assembly GCA_965649105.1 of Caldifarciminota bacterium. Taxonomy (GTDB): domain Bacteria; phylum Hydrothermota; class Tepidihabitantia; order SM23-42; family JAOAFX01; genus JAOAFX01. The sequence continues at coordinate 26,280 of CBFGJP010000001.1, read as the reverse complement.
TATGAAAATGGTGAGATAGCGGAGGCAACGATACGTAAAAGAATAAAGGGTGGTTTTACAATTGATCTTTTAGGTGTTGATGCCTTCCTGCCGAGTTCTCAGATTGATTTCAAACCTCAGACCAATCCAGATGCACTCATCGGGCAGACATTCGGGGTGAAGATCGTCAAGATAAATATGTTGAGAAAAAACATTGTTGTTTCAAGGAAACTCGCTGTTGAGGCAGAGCAGGAAGAGGTGAGAAAAAGAATATTCGGCAAGATAAAAGTGGGCGATATTATTGAAGGAACGGTGCGGAACATTGCTGATTACGGTGCATTCATCGATATCGGTGGAATTGATGCCCTGCTACACATAAGCGATATTTCCTGGACAAAACTGACGCATCCTGGCGAGGTTTTAAAAATAAATGATAAATTAAAGGTAAAGGTACTTTCTTTAGACAAGGCATCGGGAAGGGTATCCGTTGGTTTGAAACAACTATTGCCTCACCCGTGGGAAGCGATTGAGAAAAAGTATCCACCAGGAACCAAGATTAAAGGTAAAGTCGTTAATATAGTTGATTATGGGGCATTCATTGAACTTGAGAAAGACATACAGGGTTTTGTCCATGTTTCTGACATGACCTGGTCAAAAGATATAAAAGACCCTAATGCTTTGGTAAAGTTAGGCGATGTTATTGATGCAGTCGTTCTTTCTGTTGACCGCGATGAACGGAAAATCTATCTTGGAATGAAGCAAACTCAGCCTGACCCCTGGTCAGTTGTTGACGAGAAGTACCAGATTGGTCAGAAAGTGACGGTTAAAATAACAAATCTGAAGGACTTTGGAGCATTTGTGCGTTTGCCTGATGGCCTTGATGGTTTGATTCATGTCAACGACTTTTTCTGGGATAAAAAAGTGAAGAAGGCCTCGGATTATTTCAAGAAAGGACAGAAGATTGAGGCAGTTATCCGTTCTATAGACCGCAAGAATAGAAAAATCTCCTTGAGTATAAAACATCTCCAGGAAGACCCGTTTGTGAAATTGATGGAAAAGTATCCGGATAATTCAGAAATTATTGGAAAGATTAGTGATATTCTGCCCAAAGGGCTACGCGTTGTTCTGGAAGGTAATTTTGAGGAATTTATTCCTTCAAAATATTTGGAAAGAAAGGGCAAAAACCTGAAAGATTTATACAAGATTGATGAAGAACTCCAACTTATTGTTAGAAAATACAATACAAAACTGAGAAGGATAATTTTAGCCGAGAAAGGATTTGGCAGAGCTCCGGCAAAGAAAAAAGAAAAAGAAGAAATTAAGCCCGCCGCTGATAAAATCACCATCGGTGATATAATAGGTGAAAAGACCAAAGAAATCATAAAAAAAGAGAAAGAATAATCTAAGCCAGGCAAAAATTTGGCAATTCTATTCAATGTCGGTTGCAAACTGAATCAATACGAAGGCTATTGTCTCTCCGAAAAATATCACAAAGATGACGATGTTGTCATTGTCAATACCTGTTGTGTTACCCATGAGGCAGAAGTAAAATCCCTGAAAAAATTCAGACAGGCACAGCGGGATTTCTCAGATAAAAAGATAATTATAACCGGATGTCTGGTACAATTTAAACCCGAACTCTTTGCAGGGTATGAAAAGATTGATAACGAAGAACGGAACAAGATTATTGAAGGTATATACCCGGCACCAAAAAAATCCCGCTATTTTTTAAAGATTGAGGACGGTTGCAATCAACCTTGCACATTCTGTGTAGTGTCAAAGTTGCGAAAAAAAATCATAAGTAAATCTATAGATTTAATCAAAAAAGAGATTGAATGGGCAAAGAGCCTGGGTTTTAATGAAATTGTGCTGGTTGGTGCAAATATCGGGCTTTATGGTATGGATATCGGTGCTTCGTTAATGGAGCTTTTTAAAGGATTAGCAAATTCACCAAACCTGCCGCGGTTAAGATTGTCCTCTCTTGAACCGAATTTCATAAACAGAGAATTGCTCTCCTGTCTTAAGGATTTGCCCGTTTGCAGACATTTTCATATTCCCATCCAGAGCGGGGATGATAGAATTCTATCTCTAATGGGGCGCCAGTATGATTCTAATCATCTTAAGAATATCTTTGAACTTCTTACAAAAAATTTTTCTGATGTTGCAATCGGAGCGGATGTCATCGTTGGTTTCCCTGGAGAGAAAGAAATAGAATTCAAAAACACCTATGATCTAATCACCAATTCACCCATAACTCACCTTCATATTTTTACTTATTCACCAAGAAATATAACCAAGGCTTATGAATTTGGTGACCCGGTGAATCTCGCAGAAAAGAAAAAAAGATTCTGGATGCTTAAAAAATTTATCATTGAAAAAAATTATAAATTCCGGCAGACACTTATGGGTAAAAAGATTGGTGTTATCATTGAAAAGAAAAGAGGGACGATTAAAGGTTTGACCGATAATTACATAAGGGTTAATATCAGCCAAACCTGTATGGAGAGAGAGTTGAAGACCGTTGAAATCACCGATGTGACAGAGACCGAAACATTTGGCATTATAGTAGAGTAAATGTATAAATTCTATATCAAGACATTTGGCTGCCAGATGAATAAGAATGACTCGGATATTATACAGGAGATTCTTATTGAAGAAAATTGTATGCCGGCAGAAAGTATTGCCGAAGCGGATATGGTCTTCATTAATACCTGCTCAGTCCGGGAACACGCTGAACAGCGGGCACTTGGTTATATCTCAACATTAAAAAAATGGCGCGAGGAAAAAGGCATTGTTCTCGGCATAGTCGGCTGTATGGCAAAAAGGCTTGCTGATGAGATTATCACCCGATATCCATTTGTTGACCTTGTCCTCGGCCCTGATTCATACCAAAAAATTCCTGCATATATAAAAGTTCTGACAAATCAAAAGACCAAGATTATTGAGACCGAAGTTGGCAAAGAATTATATGCCGGTATATGCAGGAAATCAAAAAAGATTTCCGATTTCGTCTCCATAACCCGCGGCTGCGATAATTATTGCTCATATTGTATCGTCCCCTTTGTGCGGGGAAGATTGCGCTCCAGGCCGGTTGAAGATATTATTAAAGAAGTAAACCATCTTGTTGAAGCCGGTGTAAAAGATATAACACTTCTCGGTCAGAATGTAAATGAATATTATTATGATGGAATAAAATTCCCTGAACTCTTGAAACTCGTTGCCCAGAAAACAAACATATTCAGGTTAAGATTTCTAACTTCACATCCCAAAGATTTTGATGATGAAATAATAAAAGTGATAAAAGAGAATAAAAATATCTGTGAGTGGTTTCACCTGCCTCTACAATCAGGAAACAATAGAATCTTAAAGTTGATGAATAGAAAATATACAAAAGAAGATTATTTAAGAATCATTAAAAAAATAAGGGAGAATCTTCCTGATGCTACAATCACGACCGATATCATCGTTGGATTTCCGACGGAAACTGAAGAAGAATTCTATGAGACGATTGAGCTGGTAAAAAAGATTGAATTTGACGATGCATATATGTATCGCTATTCAGTCCGACCCGGGACCCGGGCAAGCGAATATCCATCCCTTCCGGAAGAAGTTATAAAAAAACGTCTACAAATTCTCATCAATACTCAAAATGAGATAATCATCAAGAAGACCGGACAGATGCTGGGTCGGGTCTATGAGGTCCTATTTGAAGAGAAAACAGAAAATGGCACTCGGGGAAAGAATAGGGGAAACAAGGATGTGATTGTAGAAAAGGAGATAAAACCCGGTGCTATCCATAATGTCCTCATCACCAAAATAAAAGGCAGAACACCGATTGGAGAGATCGTATAAAAATATCAGAATACCAAACTTGTTAATAAATGTCCCAAAAAAACAATCTTTATAATAGAGAGATAAGCAAAATCACGCACCATATAATCGCCATTATGGGGCCAATCACGGCTTGCATATATATAACCAGAAATCATCGCCAATTCATAGATCAATCCTGAAGCCAGTCCCACCCCACCCTTTTTTAATGCTTTACTCCAGAATTTATCCTCTGGTTTTAACCATAATCTTTTTACATAATGCTGGAAATAACCACACCCGGCACCCGAAACTACAGATAGACCACCGAGTATAGACAATTGCCAATCTTTCATATACCTTTCATTCCAGACATAAGTTAGCGTGAAGGTTCCAGTTGCTGTCGCATCAATCCCGGTGGCAAGCGCGATCTCCCAGGGCAATCTATTATTTGTCCTCTTATGCAGAAAGTTTGTCCCGACTGAAAGATATAATTGGTTGAATGCGGTATTTATTTCTTTCACATCTATTTTTGGATAACTTATATTCATAATACCTGCTTCAACAAAAATCTCAGAATTAAATAATGTTAGCGGTTCAATACCTATGGACAATCTCTTATATCCTTTAGGATACAATTCATATAAGGCATAATCATAAAATTTGATTGGATTTTCAGAAATAATCTCTGATACAATCCAATGGTCAATTCTCGCCCTTGCCCATAATGAACCTTCAATTCTTATAAAAAATGGTATTCTCTTTAAGGGATGTAATTCGGCATTGAAGATATATTGGGAAAACAGATTTCTATAGCGTATTATTAAATCAATTGAATCTTCCCAGGTTGGAAAATCAGTTTTAATTCTACCATTACGATGTTCATAGAAGAAATTCTCCTGGCCATATAATGATACACCGAGTGTAATTAATTCACTGTGCAGCCCCAGCGTGCTCGCTGAAAAATGGGCGATTGTCATATACTGATTTGAATATCCAAGATTCACCTTCACGGGTATGTAACCCCAATCTAAAGAGAAAGAAATGATAAAAAAATAAACCATCGCTAATTTAAATTATAATTACTACAACATATTTGTCAAGAATCACTTGGGAATTTTTATTATGCTATCTGGTGTAACAATGTAATCTACTCTTGTATCAAATCTATTGTGTGGGACTTTATCAACAATCTGTAATTTATGGAGCGTAGTTGCTACAGGGATTCTGCCGAACTTCTCAAGATGCATTGAAATCTCCCTATCCCCATACCCACCACCCTTGCCCAGGCGCCAGCCTTCTTTGTCAACTGCAACACAACCGGTGATGATTAAATCTGGTCTTATGAGTTCCTTTATTTTTATCCCATACTTGAATGCACCCGCAATCGTTGATGCTTCATATTCTTTGCCTTTGACTTTCTGCGGTTCAATCTTTATAAAACCTTCTTTCAGTTTGGGTGTTGCCATAATCAAGGTCTTTCCCTGTTTAAGGCAAATCTCCCTCACGGGTTTCTGGGCATAGTCAGGATTGGCAAAGATGATTTTTGCATCCTTCCACTCCTGGAGTGTTGCAAGCAGTAGTGCTGCCTTTTCTGAATTTTCAAAATTTGGAATTCGGTCCTTTAATGGCAATGGAAATCGGGCAACTTTTTTCTCTTCCAGTACCCGCCAAATCTCTTCGCGTAACCTTCTCTTTTCTCTATCCATACTTAATTTTAGTCAGTAAAATCCCGTTGTCAATTTCTTGTATTACTCTATTTTCTTCTGCCCTTCCTCAAACCAAATTATACTTTCTTTGTTTCTTAAGAAAGAAATGATCTACAAACTTTTTTAAAAATGTAGTATCAGATTTTACTCTAAATAGAAATTTACAATAATTAGAAATTTATAAATGTAGTAATCGCTCATTAAATATCTTCTATGAACTTTTTAACAATTTAGTGACAAAGAAGTTGCTCAATTACAGAATAAAAATTGAAAATATTTCCTCTCTATCTTGACTTTTCTTTTATTTTAAATATTCTATATAAGTGATTGAGGTTATAGAATGGCGGGTGGAAAGGGAGCGGATGGTCAAGGAACAGATTATTGCCCGCGGCGTAAAAGATGAAAGGGTAATTGATGCAATGATGCGTGTTCCCCGCCATTCGTTTGTTGATAAAACTTATTATCATCAGGCGTATAATGATTATCCGCTACCGATTGGTAATGGCCAGACGATAAGCCAGCCATATATGGTGGCAGTGATGACGGAATTGCTGGAATTAAAGGGAAATGAATCGGTATTGGAAATTGGCACTGGTTCGGGTTATCAGACTGCAATACTTGCGCTACTGTGTAATCGGGTTTTTACAATTGAAAGAATTTCTGAATTGAGTTTTCGCGCAAGAAAGATTCTTAATGAACTTGGATTCAATAATATTAATTTTTTGATCGGTGATGGTAGTGTGGGCTGGCCTGATTATGCACCTTATGATGGAATACTTGTTACAGCAGGCGCTCCAGAAACGCCCAGGGCATTGATTGACCAGTTGGCGGATAAAGGGAGATTGGTGATTCCAATCGGTGGCGAATATTTTCAGACCTTGAATGTAATAAAAAAACATAAAGGGGTAATAACAAGAAAGGAACTTTTTGAATGTACCTTTGTTCCGCTTGTGGGGAAAGAAGGCTGGGAAGAGAAATAAAAACATTTTTTGGACTTTTAGGTATTTATTATAATCGGGGTGTGGCGCAGTGGTTTAGCGCGCATGGTTCGGGACCATGAGGTCGTGGGTTCAAATCCCACCGCCCCGATTTTTAAAAACAAATAATGTAGTAGAGATTTCAATCTCGTTAATAAATATGAATAAGGAATAATATGACTAAAAAATTAATTGCAGTAATCGGCGGTTCTGAGACCAGCGATAAAAATCTTAAAATTGCCGAAGAGGTTGGTTCTTTGATTGCCAAAAATGGAGCAATCTTAATAACCGGTGGACTTGGTGGGGTAATGGAAGCCGCATCAAGGGGTGCAAAAGAGGCAGGTGGTCTTGTGATTGGAATTCTACCTGGAACAGACAAACGGACTGCCAATGAATATGTTGATATACCAATCGTAACTGGAATGAACCAGGCACGCAATATCATCATTGCCCGTACCTGTGATTGTGCTATTGCGATTGACGGAAAATATGGAACACTCTCTGAAATCGCCTACTGTTTAATGTTCAATGTGCCGGTGATTGGCATCAACACCTGGAAGATAGATGCTCCGATAATCCATGTTAAAACCGCAAAGCAGGCAGTGGAAAAGGCATTTGAACATACTGAAGGTTAAGAATGTTTTGCGTTAAAGGTTGTAAGGGGTGGCAGTCGGTATCGTTTTTTGTTTTATATTTTTGGTTACAAACTTCAAGACTACAACTTATAACGATACAGGCAGCAAAACCGTATAACGAATAACAATTTGGTCAAAATGCATGCCGAAGTAATTATACAGGGCGTTGTGCAGGGAGTTGGCTATAGGTTTTTTGCAATTCAAAAAGCAAGGGAATACGGAATAACTGGATATGTTCAAAATCTTCCTGATGGAAGCGTCTTCGTCGTCGCTGAAGGTGAAAAGGGGATGTTGAATGATTTTATAAAGGAATTAAAAATCGGTCCGAGGGCAGCAAAGGTAACGAAGGTTAGTGTAAAATTTTCTGAGAAAGAAAAAGGATATACAAATTTCAGTGTCAAATTTTAGGTATTATGAATCATAGGTTCGGAAAGAAAAACAATTCGTGGTATGTCATCAGTATGAAAGACTTCTCGGAATAATCGCGACCTTGATTTCTTTGATTTATTCAGTATAATTTTACGGGAGCAATTATTTAGGAGGTTTTTATGATTAAAATTGTTGCGTTTATTGCGATGCTCTGTCATCTTTTATTCAGCGAGGGTTTTCTTAACATCAAAGTCAATACCGACAACACAACCCAGATTCAGAATGAACAACAAATTGTGATAAATCCTAATGATACCTTAAATCTGGTTGCGAACTGGCGGGATTTTCGTGTCGGATACCGTCAGGTTGGTCATGCAGCATCACTGGATGGAGGAAGAACCTGGATTGCGGAGACCCTTTTTGTTGAACCGACCTATAACTGGGATTCTGATCCGGGAATGACGGTTGATGCTGATGGCAATTTTTATGCGATAGTTCTATCTTTTAATTCAACTTCCCAACCGAACGGATTTTTTCTATTCCAGTCAACCGACAAAGGGCTCACCTGGAGTTTGCCGAGGACCGTGGTGAACGGCGTTCAAAATGTATTTGAAGATAAAGAACTGATTGCCTGTGATAGAACGAATAGCCCATATCGTGGTTATCTCTATGTTGCCTGGGCAAGGTTCCTTAATTTTTCCACACCGGCAATATATTTCACCCGTTCAACCAACCAGGGTTATAACTGGTCAACCCCGATTCAAATTAGTGACACACAGGGAAATCTCCAATGGCCGGTGCCCGCAGTTGGTCCAAACGGTGAGGTTTATGTTGCCTGGTGCACTTACAATTCAATAAAGTTTGACCGTTCCACAAATGGTGGTCTTTCATTTGGAACCGATAAAACAGTCCAAAGTATTGCCTCAATGAATCGTTATGTTAAGGGAACGATAATGACATTCTCCTATCCTGCTATGGATGTTGATATAACTAATGGGCCATACCGGGGTTATATCTATATTGCCTATATGGACAATGGAATTGATGGCTATCCAGATATGTTTTTTACCCGTTCCACAGACGGAGGAAATACCTGGAGTCAAAAGGTCAGAATAAATGATGACCCTATTGGAAATCATATAGACCAGTTTCATCCCTGGCTCACTGTAGACCGCACAGGATGCATTTCTGTGATTTTTTACGATTCAAGAAATGACCCCAACAATATCCTCTGTGATGTATATCTTGCTCAATCAACTGATGGAGGAAATACCTGGCTTCCTAATGTGCGTGTAACCAATGTCTCTTTTGATTTAAGGGCAGGTTCGGTTGCTGAATTTGAACCTTACAACCCAAATAAGCCCCTTGTTGACCAAAGGGCTGGTTTGATTGGTGAATATAATGGCCTCGCAGCGGCTTCAAAGGGAAATACAATACCGATCTGGACTGATACAAGGAATGGCAACCAGGATACATACGTTGGGGTAGTAGAAAATGTTGGTGCGAAAGAAAACCGCAGGGTGAATACTGTCGTCTTACCAATGATAAGACCGAATGTCGCTTCTAAAGATATCTTACTTGAAATCGACATAAATGAAAGCAGCACAGTTACTATTTATAATGCCGAGGGTCGGGTTGTAAAAAAGATCAGGACCGAAAATTTGAGTTCCGGTCATCACAGTATAAAAATAGACCTTTCTTCGTTATCTGAAGGTGTATATTTCATCAGAAAAGAAGGCATAAATGGCAAATTTATTTTAATAAGATAAAATCTGACTGAAAATTGACAATTTCCATTAGTTATATATAATCAGTGTAAGGAGGTTTGATGGAACTTAAGAGATTTATCCGCGATATCCCTGACTTTCCCCAAAAAGGAGTTATGTTTCGTGATATAACAACAATATTGAAAGATCCGGAGGCGTTTAAATACTCCATTGATACGATTGTTAATAAATACAAAGATGCAAAGATTGATAAGGTTGTTTCCATTGAGGCAAGGGGTTATATCTTTGGTGGTGCTATTGCATATAACCTTGGCTGTGGTATTGTGCCGGTGCGCAAACTCGGCAAACTGCCTGCAGAGACCGTAAAAATGGAATATGAATTAGAATACGGGAAGAATACCATTGAGATACATAAAGATGGAATAGAAAAAGGAGAGAGGGTATTGCTTTTTGATGATGTTCTTGCGACCGGTGGCACGATGCTTGCGGCGTGCAAACTTGTGGAGACCCTCGGTGGTAAGGTGATTGCCTGCGCCTTCATTGCCAATTTAACCTATCTCAGCGGCACCGAGAAACTAAGAGATTATGAAATATTTTCCCTCGTTGAATATTGAGGGGCGACTATGAGAAAATTTATTTTTGTTGTGTTAATTGTTCTCTTTTTATTTATTAAACCAATCTTTTCCCAGTATCCGGATTATGATACTACCGGTCCATTTCCAACCGTCTCTTACCGGACCGAAAATATCCCTGGTCTCTATGAGACAATGAACAACTCTCGGATCTATTATCCTTCTTCAGGGGGACAGGTGAATCCTTCTGCTGTGCCCTGTCCGATAATCATCTTTGGTCATGGATTCCAGATGGGTATTGACCGGTATTATAGTTATGCACAGCATCTTGCATCCTGGGGCTATGTTGTAGTCCTGCCCACCATTTCCAATCCATTTCCAACACCTGAACACTATACCCGTGCACATTCAATGATGGACGCAGCGCGCTGGACTGCAAGCAGGGATACCGTCTCAACTGATATTTTTTATAACAAACTCGCACGATTCAAATGGGGATTTACCGGACACAGTATGGGTGGTGGCCTGGCACTTCTTGCTGCTGATACATTTAAACTCGTTGATACACTGAGGGCAGTCGTATCACTGGCAAGTCCCCAGACAACACCGGCAACCCATTCCGAACACCTGATAACACCGAAGATGATTATCGCAGGTTCAGTTGATAATATTGCACCCTGGAATGATGTCCGCACTGCATACTGGCAGAATGCACCAGCACCCGGCACATTCGCCGTTATCCATGGGGCAAATCATGGATACTTTATGGACTATTCATATTCTTGGGAAAACGGTGGAACTGCAACTATAACCCGCGCTGAACAACAAAGAATTGCCCGCCGGCATATGACCGCATTCTTCCAGCGCTACTTGAGAAATGATACAACATCGTGGAATTATCATTATTGTTTTGGAGATTCCATAAAAGGACATCCTACAATGGATACGGTTGAAGTCCGATATGAAGGGGTTGGAGTGAAAGAACAGAAAAAGATAGATGATAGAGAATATGATATTTCAGTCTATCCCAATCCATTTACCAAATCCTTGAGAATAATCGGAAAAGATCGTGGTGCAGAGATTTTTGATATTACCGGAAAGAAGATTGCCGAAATAGTTATTCCAGGCATCTGGAAACCTGATAGGTCTCTCAATACGGGTGTATATTTCATAAAGACCCCTGGTAATAAAATGAGAAGGATAGTGTTTATCAAGTAGTTTAACTTTACATATTTGTTCACCCCTATTTCACCATTTTGCCCTCTGTCATTCGTTTTGTCCTTTTCGTCTCATTTAGCCTTTTTTCGCCCCTTTTAGCCGTATCATTTAAATATCAATAATAACACCAAACTTGGCGTCATTTCCTGATTAATCTTCTTATTTCCTTTTGGACTCTCTCATTTTCTTTTTAGTGGGAGACCTTAATCTGTAAAAACATAATGAAATTCCTTAGGATTTTTAGTGCCATAAATGGCAATGCTACATTTTACGACAAAATCCCTAAGAAAAGGGAGATTAAGGAGATTAACAAGTGAAAAAATATAGCGGACTCAGGTAAAATGACCCTTGACTTTTTTATAAAAAATATATTATAATTAAGTAAAGAGGGAGGATTAAGATGGGAAAAATAAAAGTGTTCTTATTTGTCTTTCTCGTAATAATAAATCTCTCCTGGGCAATCTGGGATATTAAAATCAATAAAATTGGTCAATGGGAGGTTTGTATCTCAAACTTCGGGAAGTTCGGGCAGACACTTTCCGGCAATGTTGGTGCCTATTGGCCCAGGGGTTCGGGTCATAATTATATCTTTGGTGCGGGAATATGGGTTGGTGCCATTGCACCAAATGGTGATACACTTGTGACAATTGGATATGGGCCACATGGCGCAGAGCATGAATTTACACCGGGCATTCCCTATTCAAATCCTAATGATGCACAATGGCGGGTCTATTTTTCAACTGATTTAGATTATCCCTTTACTCCGATTTCACCTGAAGATGGCTATGCAATCTTTAATGACCTTGACCCCAATTATCATATCCCCAATGATACAAGGCCCATTGGAATAACGGTGAAACTTAAGACCTTTGTCTTTCCCAAGGGTTGGGCAGATGATGTTCTTTTTATGAAATATATCATAAAAAATGACACAAATTACACAATCAATAATCTCTATGCCGGCATCTGTATGGATTATGATATTGGAGATGAGGCGAGTTTAAATGCGAATGACCGCGGGGGAATTGACCTGCCGAGAAAACTCTTCTTTGGCTGGCAGGACCAACCTGAACCGGGCTGGGATTCAAGGGGGATGCTTGGATTGAAGTTGCTCTCCCCTTATCCCCCATCCTGTTTAAAGAGATTTACCCTTAACTTGGAACCAAATTTGGACTGGCAGAGGTATATGGTTATGGCAGGATATAACTGGCAGAACGGAAACTATGAACCATTTGATACAGTCTGGTTTCCACCAGATGACCAGAGAATTTTGATATCAAGCGGAGTCTGGAATCTATCACCCGGAGATAGTATCATCCTTGATTGGGCATTGATTGCAACCTATGATTCAGTGCCACCGAGCCCTGAGATGGAATATAAGGCGGACAAGGCACAGGAAGTCTTTAATACTGGTTTTCATAATGTCCATATCCTCCAGCCCAATGGCGGGGAGGTAATCTCGGGCAACTATCCAGTCAACTACACCGCAAATTCAGTGACACCAAATCCCTTGTCCCTTGATTTTTATCTCTTCTCTGAACACGGCTGCGATACAATCGCCCTTGGTCAGCCTAACAATAATATTTATAACTGGAATACTACCTTATTTCCTGACGGTGTTTTAAACAGAATAGTTGCGGTTGCTTATGATACAATTACTCTTGGTGGTGATATTTCTGATGGTCCTTTTATTATAAATAATCCCGGTAATGCACCACCATATTTAAAGGTTTATTCGCCGGAGAGATATCCGTATCCTACCCAAATTGACACGCTCTCCCGCGATTTTGATATTACCTGGTTTGCCCGCGACCCGGAATTTCTGGATTCTTTATATATCAATATCTACTTTAAGAGTGAATATGACGCCTTCTTTGTGCCAATTGCTACAAATGAGCCGAATGATAGCCACTTTCTCTGGAATACACTTCCCCATAGAAATGGTTTTGGGCTTTTGGTTTTAGAGACCTCTGATAAAGAGTTTACGGTTGCTGAGACGATCTCGGTCTATCTCTTAAATCAAGTCTCAGGTGGACCAATAAATCACATCTCTGGCTTAAATAATTGTGTTGAGCTTGCCTGTTTGGTCCATCAGCCTGAGTATCTTACTGGACATACCTATGAACTTGAATTCCTCCAGTACCGAAGGATTCCATCAGGTAGTTTTACAAACTATCCAGAATATATCTACAAAATAACGGACTTGAATAATGGCAGTGTGGTGCTGGATACATATTCGCTGAAGAACGGATATCGCAATATCTTATTGAGTGGAATCTGGTTGAATGATTTCTCTCCAATAACAGATGGATTTTCAATACGGGCATTTACTACAAATCCAAATATAATAAGACAGACAAATTTCCATAATGATTCGGTAAAGGTTGTCTCAGGTTCCTATCCTGAGGATTCAATAATTCTGTATGGACCGAATACCGATACCTGGTGGGCATACAGGGGTTCAAAAATCCAACTTGACTGGGTGATTAAACCGGGTGGTGGATTGACGCTACTCGTAACCGATTTAGACTACGGTGATACAATCCCTTATAAGCCCTATGGTAGTCTTTCATATCCCAATCCGGATAGTGCATTCGGCTGGTGTTTTAGACCTTCCGCACCAAATGGTTTACCTTCAGATACCTTAAGGCCCGGTTATGATAGGTATATCTATCTTTGTGGACAAAGGATGAGGATGAATGCAGTCAATACATTTCCCCAACTTGGTGACCGCTGGATTGTCTATCCATCCCAGTATTCGCCACCGATAAAGGGGAATATCTACAGGTTTACGCCGATAAATTATGTAGCAGAGGTGAAATCTCAGTCAGGGTTAATCAGTTTTGAGGTCTCTCCTGTGCCGTGTAAGGATAATCTAATGATTGCCTATTCATTGTCTACAAAGCAGAAGGTGAGTGTTATGGTCTATGATGTCCTGGGTCGGCAGGTGAAGAGGTTGAAAGATGGGATAGAAAGTCCTGGCCAGCACAAAATTTTCTGGAATGGACTTGATGATAGAA
>CBFGJP010000001.1:10650-12164 GCA_965649105.1 Caldifarciminota bacterium | reverse complement strand
TGGTCTATGATGTCCTGGGTCGGCAGGTGAAGAGGTTGAAAGATGGGATAGAAAGTCCTGGCCAGCACAAAATTTTCTGGAATGGACTTGATGATAGAAATCGTAGGGTTTCGGCAGGCGTCTATTTCTGCAGATTTGAGAGTGAAGGGTGCACTAAGATAAAGAAGTTCATTCTGATTAGATGATTTGAGTGCTAATTTACTCTGTGGGCTGGGGGTCAAATATCTCTACATTCTATATTAACTTCTGTTATTGCAGAGCCAAAATGTCCCCTTAACTGCAAAGCGATGTGTCCCCTTTTTATGATACTTAATTTCTGTTGAATGTCAATCAATTTTTACCATTGTAATGAAATTTCTGAACAAATTTACCCTGATAATAAACACTTATCTGTTTTTCAGGAATAATCCGAAACTCAATTTCAGTATTTCACCAATAGGCACGGTAATTAAAATTAATTTATTGATAAGTTTCTCCCTGATAGGTAAAGGTATTGTCTTTTTTAACTTTTCTTTATTTCTCTTAGACAGAAGATTTGATCTAAATCTTTCCTAAATACTCATTTGCCGCAGGGATTGTTGTAATCCTATGGATTTGGAATTCAATGGGTAAACGCCCTTGCAGAAAGCCCGCAAATCGTTCCACCTTGCATTCTCGGTGGTTTTATTCCACTTCGCTTTGTAATGAAAGCCTAATTTCTGGTATTGACAATAAAAATTTTTTTTATTACAATATCTTCAGGTTTAAGTGTTGATTGAGGAGGTTTTTATGGGAAAGAATAGTTTTGGATGCAGACAGATTAAAGCGGATGGAAATGTAAGCAAGGGTAATCAAGGGGTATCAGGGAGAATTAAGAGTTATCAGGGGTTTTTGAAAATCCTGCCTTCTTATCTTCTTAATTTTCTACCTTCAATTCTTATTTTTACTTCTTACTTCCTACTCCTTACTTCTCACTTATCATATGCTGGTGGTATGGTCTACTGGACACCGGATGGGGTGTTGGTGAATGATTTCGAGTGTGGTGTTGGAGGTCCAGTTGATGACGGAAAGGGCGGTGCGATTTTATTTAGTGTTAGACCTTATGGCATTGGTCAGGATTCGGTTGTGGCTTTGAGAATAGACCGCAATGGTAATTCTCTCTGGGGATTACAAGGTAAAACATTGGATAACTATGCTGGTTGGCAGGGAGGAGCAAGGGGGGTGAGTGACGGCAGGGGTGGTGCAATTGCAGTTTGGCTCAGGGTTCCTTCCCGGATACTCTATTATCAGCGGATAGATTCTCTGGGTAATCGGATGTGGGGTGCAAATGCCCAGCGGGTGACTTTATCAGATAGTCAGGTGTGGGGTGCGGCGATTACCTCAGATGGAGCCGGTGGCATGATAATTGCCTTGCAGCAGAATTCTTTTGGGAACTACGATATTTACGCCCAGAGGATTGATTCTAATGGGGTAAGGCGCTGGGGTGATTATGGAGTGCCGGTATGCACGGCGGATAGTAACCAAGAATATCCAGC
>CBFGJP010000001.1:0-10552 GCA_965649105.1 Caldifarciminota bacterium | reverse complement strand
TACGATATTTACGCCCAGAGGATTGATTCTAATGGGGTAAGGCGCTGGGGTGATTATGGAGTGCCGGTATGCACGGCGGATAGTAACCAAGAATATCCAGCAATTACATGTGACAGTTATGGCAACAGTGTTATTGTATGGATGGATTTAAGAAATGGTAACTATGATGTCTATGGCCAACGGTTGAATAGTAACGGAGTATCATTGTGGCCAATAAATGGAGTAGTCATATGTGATACTGTTGGTGCCCAAGGTCCTTCAAGCATTACAATGTCTACGGATACCACGGTTGTCGTAGTTTGGGCTGATGGACGTAATGGATTTGCAAATCGAGATGTTTATGCTCAAAGTCTAAGAATCAGTGGCGCACCCATGTGGGCAATACAAGGATTACCAGTATGCGATACAATAAATCGCCAGGAAGGGGGAGAGATAGTTACTGATGGCATCGGAGGTACCATTATTTGTTGGCTTGATGAGAGGAGTGGTTATAAAAACATTTTTGCTCAACGGATAAATAGTAACGGACAGAAGCTCTGGATGAGTCAGGGCGTTGCAATCTGCACTACCAACAGTACATCTGACTATCAAAAAATTGTTCCTGATGGTCGTTCAGGAGCAATCATCTGCTGGCAGGATAGACGCTCAGGTAATTGGGATGTTTATGCCCAGCATATTGATTCACTGGGCAATATTCTCTGGGATATAAATGGGATGCCAGTCTGCACAGCTGTCAATAACCAGCAATATCAGGAGATGATTGCTTCTGATTCCGGGACGGCGATTATCTGTTGGTCAGATTGGCGTAGTGGTTCTGCCCGTGGTTATGCCCAGAAGGTGGGAGATGAGATTGTGGGAATAACAGAAAGGATGCAAGATGCAAGATACAAGATGCAAGATATGGGATTAGAGATTTATCCGAATCCTTCCAGCAAGACATTGGATATCAGATGGCAGATGGCAGATAACAGTCAAAATATTTCTCTTAAAATCTATGATGCAACCGGTCGGGTGGTTAGACAATTTAACCATCCAACCAATCTTCCATTTAATCAGGTGATTTGGGATGGCAGAGATAATGATGGCAAGAGACTGCCAGGTGGGATTTATTTTTGTGAGTTGAAAGTTGATGAGCAACGATTAACAAAAAAACTAATTTTATTAAGATAAGAAAGGAACAAAATGTCATTACTTCTCTTGCCCCTTTTTTGAAAGAGCGAGGTCGCAATGACAGGACCGGCGTTGTTTTAAAACAGCCGACCGGGATTTCAATTTTTGGTGCAATGGTCTATATTACGGACAGTAAAAACAATCGGGTTGTGGTTTTTGATACATCCGGTAATTATATAAGCACAATTGGTGAAGGTGTAGCATTAAAACTGCCCTGGGACAATCAGGTAGATTGTTTTGGTAATTTATTTATTGCGGATGTCCATAACCATAGAATTTTAGAATTTAATCCTTGGGGTGATAAATTGCTTTCGTTTGGGGTTAAAGGCGATGGTGCCGGACAATTTAGGCTGCCGCATGGCATTACCTTAAGCAGTGATGGAAAATATCTCTATGTCTGTGATACATACAATAATCGGGTTCAAAAATTCTTGATGTATTTTGAACCACAGAAAGAATATGAGAGTGGTGTCATGGCAATGAATGATAAACCCTTAAAGGGTTTCATACTCTATCAAAACTATCCAAATCCATTTCGTGAAAAAACCACTATTCGGTATATGATACCAGATACAGGAGATGGGATGGGAGATGGAAAAAGCCAAAAACTAAAAGATGAAAATGAAAAAGTTTCACTAAAAATCTATGATGTGAGCGGTAGATTGGTTAGACAATGGGGCGAGGAGACTATCAAACAATCAGCCCAAATTGTCTGGGACGGCACAGACGATAATCGCAGGTCTGTGAGTAGCGGAGTCTATTTTTATAAACTAAATGCGAGAAATTTTTCAGACACGAAAAAAATGATTCTACTGAGATGATAAGGAGCATATCCAACAGATAATGGGGTTTTAGCGGGGATGGTTCAGAGGATGTCCCTACGAAAGATAACTGGAATGACACCTCTCGTGGTGTCATTGACCGCACAAGTATGTTCAATCCAAAATGTAGATAATGTGTAAAAGGCTGTGTCATAATTCAAAAATGAATTTAAATTTTTAAAATGGGGGGTTATGATACAGCCTCTAAACTGTTACCATTGCACAATTATCAATATTGCAATTATGAAATTTGAATTTGTGAATTTGAGTTGATATTTCACAACAAAAAAAGTTCCAGAGATAAGAATAGTTAATAAACTGGGGAAATTTTGTAGTTATCACTACTAAACCAATAATATAAGCAAATGGGTAATTTATTTTACAAGGATATAAAAGTATGTGATAAAGAGAATGATGATTAAAATTAAGAGTATTACAAGCAGGATATGGAGCCCGGTGCTGTTTTTCTCTGGTTTTTTCTTTTTTCTTTCCTTACTTTTTACCACGGTTGTCACTTCTTTTACCTCCTCAATCCTCAAGAGTAAATTTCTGATATTTTCTTCAACCAGCGCCTGATTTTTCCAGCCTAAAAAATTATTCAATGCCTTTAACATATCTTCAGCAGATTTATAACGTGCCTTTGGATTTCGTTTCATTCCCTTATTTATAATCCTGCTCAATCTCAAGCTGTGGTGCGGGTCAATCCAGAACGGTGATTTATATTTACCGCGGCATATCTTGGCTATAATTCCATGGCTTTCTTCAGCCACAAATGGTTTTTTACCCGTCACCATTTCATATAATACCACACCTAAAGAGAATATATCAGATTGGAAAGACACCTTTCCACCACCTGCCTGCTCGGGTGACATATAAAATGGGGTGCCGATGATGGCACCGGTTGTGGTCAGTTCCGGGGCATCAATATCCCGTGCTACACCAAAATCTGTTAGTTTAATAACACCTTCTTTAGAAATTAAAATATTCTTTGGTTTTATATCACGATGGATGATGCCATTTTTGTGGGCGCAGACCAGTGCCTGGCAGACCTCACGGGCAATTGATGCGGCAAGAACCGGATGCAGGGGTGCCTCTTTCTCAATTATGTCAGCAAGGCTCACACCATCAATATATTCCATAACCAGATAGTGTTCACCACCCTCCCTGAAATAATCGTATATCTCAACGATATTTTTATGATTTAAATTTGCACATATCTTTGCCTCACGCCTGAACCTTGCCTGTGCCTCACCATTAAGGTTTCTCTTCATCTGTTTTATTACAACCACCCTATCCAGCGAACCTTGAATCGCAGTATAGACCTGTGCCATACCACCCTTACCAATAGATTTCAAAATTTTATAATTACCGATCGTCTGATTTTTATTCATTGCTCACAACCACGCGATTACGGCCTAATGACTTTGCCTTATAAAGTGCGTTATCTGCAGATTTTATCAATTCCTGAGGATTTGAAAATTTCTTAAAATCAGTTGCAATGCCAATACTCACGGTAATTTTTAAACCTATTATCTCTGTTGACTTTTCCTCAACAATCTTACGCATTGACTCTGCAATCTGGACTGCGCTCTCTTTATCCATCTTCAGAAACAATATGACAAACTCCTCACCACCATAACGGGCAACAATATCATCCTTCCTGCAGAGTGCCCGAATAATATGGGCAACACCCCTTAGGACTTCGTCACCTTTATCATGACCAAATGAGTCATTTATCTTCTTAAAGTGGTCAATATCAATGAAAAGGAGGGATAAAGGATAGATATTCTTTTGGGCAATTTTGAATTGTTCGTCAAGTATTTTGTCAAAGTAGCGCCGGTTATAAAGGTCGGTCAATCTATCACGATTTGCCTGCTGAGTCAGTCTCTTTCTGCTTTTTAGAACCCTTTCATGATATTGTTTTAGGCGCAGGGCAATATCCCTTTCCCGAACTTTTTCCGCAATGGATTTATATTCAGCCACCAATTTCTGGGTCTCATTACCCGCAGATTCAGCCTGTGTTTCATCATAGACCCCTTCAATGCCCCTTCCATCATCAAAGATTATTGTAAAATCACCGATATTAATCTCATCGCCGTGTTTCAGTTCTGCTCTTGTAATCTGTCTTCCGTTAATAAAAGTTCCGTTTGTGCTATTCAAATCTTCAATCTTGAACTTTCCATCTTCATAATAAATA
Source organism: Caldifarciminota bacterium (assembly GCA_965649105.1). GTDB lineage: Bacteria > Hydrothermota > Tepidihabitantia > SM23-42 > JAOAFX01 > JAOAFX01. The sequence goes on along the minus strand of CBFGJP010000001.1, from coordinate 6,364 downwards.
CGCGCATGGCGACGGGAGACTTCTTTCCCATCAACGACAAAATCACACTCATCTGCTCTGCCAATTATATACTCTCTTTTTTCAAGGGCAAAATTTTTTAAAAGAATGCGCTCATCAACCAGAACAAGACAGGGATTACCTGAAGCCATTTGTTAAAGTATAATAATTATGGTATGAAAGTCAAGGCACAGATGAAAAAGATGAGGGAGATGATATTGATAATCTTTAAATTTTATATATAATATGCCAATGCCAATCCTTTTTTGTTATATATTCGGGGCAGAATCTTTATTTTGTCATATTCCCCAAGAATTGACAATTATCTCGGTTGGCGATATTTTTATTCACAAGAGCCTACTAAATAGTGTATACAATTCAAAAGAGAAATACTACGATTTTTATTCCTGCTTTGAAGAAGTCAAACCATATTTAAATTCGGTTGATTTAACTACTGCCTGGTTTGGTGGTGCCCTTGATACGATTGGACCTTATACTGGTTATCCCTGTTTTAAGACCCCACAGGACCTTGCATATGCATTAAGAAATACTGGATTTGATCTTCTTTTTCGCACCAATCACACCCTTGATTATGGACTAAAAGGATTGAAGACTACTACAAAGATATTAAAGGATACCGGACTGGTGCAGATTGGTGCCTATGTTTCAGAAGAGGATAGCAAAAATATCTTCGTCTTTGAAAAGAACGGCATAAAAATTGCCTTTTTGAGTTATACATACGGAATGAACGGAATACCAATCCCCAAACCATGGATGGTAAAACTGATAGATTTAGAGGAGATAAAAAAAGACATTGAAAAGGCAGATGCAATTTCCGATTTTATTATTGTGGCATTGCATTTTGGAATTGAATATGAAAGATTCCCCAATAAAGGACAAAAAATGATAGTGCAAAAAATTGCCCAAATGGGCGCGGATATGATTATTGGTTCCCATCCCCATGTAATTCAACCAGTGGAAATGATTGAATTAGAAAATAAAAAAGTCCTTGTTGCCTATTCGCTCGGTAATTTTTTTTGTGGGCAACGAAAAAGATATACCGATACAGGGATAATGCTCAAATATAAAATCGCAAAAGATAGCAATAAGACATATCTTAAAGATATAAAATATATTCCTACCTATGTGGCAAAATACAGAGTCAGTGATTCCTATAATTTTAAAATTTTACCCTTAGAAAAATCAATCAATCTTTATCAAAATGATTCTTTGAAATACATTGGCAGAAAGAATTATGAAAGAATGGTTTCGGCATTTAAGGAGACAGTTGAGCATATTGATAAGCCGGATATAAACTTTAGTGCAGAAAAATAAAAAGGGGGGCGCAATGCCCCCTTTAATTAAGAATTCTAACTTAATCTATCTCAGAATCACCTGGTAGGGTATCGTTCGGATTCTTTATGATATACGGAATACCCCAGGCACGGGAATAATAGGTTGCTGTAGAATCACCAAATAGCGTCTCCCAGCCGATGACATCGACCGCACTGTGTCTGACCGCAGGTGTTACAATGACTGAATCATCAGCAATATACCAGGTTCTTTTGAAGACCATGGTATTTTCGCGGTAGAACGGCTGGCGCCAGTGTCTTCTTAGTCCAACACCCGGTCTATGTCCTGCACCATGATGCAAAAATGCCCAGGTTGAATCCCTATCTGCCTGGCAATAGACTGTAACCTCAACTGTATCATTGGGTTTGAATGTAGGCAACTGGTCTTTTGTGAAGTATGTATTGGGGTCGTCTACAGAAAATACCAGATTACCGCCGACCCTTAATTCAATTTTATTTATCGTAACCGGGTGCTGGGCACCAGCGGTATAGATATCAGCCACGGTTATACTGGCAATATGCCAGCCTGCATCATCGCGGAAACATTTTATCTTTCTCACAATGCTATCAGTAATTTCCCGCACCATAACCGGACCAGGACCGACTGTAGAATCATTATCAACAAAGAAACCATAACCAGGTGGCGTTCCTTTCAAAAATGCAGTCATCGTAACAAAGGCACTATCACCCACCACATCAATCTCATAATGTCTTTCAACCGGTCTTTCAATAAATCTCACCCATTTAACATAGAATGGGAAGGTATCGGTGGCAATGACCGGGCTGTTCACCAGCGAAGGTGTATTTGTGCTATCGTCAGCACTCTGAACCTCGCCACCAATAAACCATGTCCGGTCAAGCAGTTCAGTTATCTCGGCTTCATCATCTTTTTTACCACAGTTCAAAAGCAGGACTCCTGCTACCATAATAATGCTTAATAGTACCTTAGCATATCTCATTATGACCTCCTTTCTGTAAAGTAAGACGTAATTTAATATAAAATGGTTTAAAAAGACTCATTCACTCGGAATTCTAAAATAATGAATATATCCCTTGTTCCTCCTTCATCAAAAGGAGAGCGTAGAGGACTCAGAAATTTTTATCCTTGACGCAATCCTAATTATATGGATAATAAAGGCTATGTGGTGGCATGATGAGGAAGAAATTGTAGAAGAAGAACCGAAGAGCAAAAGGGATATTCGGCTATTAAGAAATCTTGCTTCCTATTTTAAACCCTATATCAAGAAAATAACGGTTGCTACAATATTGCTTTTGATTTCTACACTGATGACACTAACTGGTCCGGTGCTTATTAAAAGGGCGCTTGATTATGAAATTCCCAATAAAAATTTTCAAGGACTTTTGCTTATTACGATTATCTATTTTGTAATACAGGTTTTTATAATCTTAATCAGATATTACCAGCAGATTGAGATTGCAATGATTGGTGAACAGGCAATTGCGGATTTAAAATTTGATTTATTTAAACACACAATAATACTCCCGGTTGAATTTTTTGATAAAAACCCAGTGGGAAGATTAGTCACCCGCGTTGAAGGCGATGCGGAGACATTAAAAAATTTATTTTCTTCTACGGCCGTTGTCCTTGCTCAGGATTTTATTTTACTTTTAGGAATGTCGGTAATTATGATCGTGGTAAATTACAGATTATACCTTTTGATTTTAATCCTTCTGCCGGTCTTCCTTTATGCCTTCTGGTGGTTTGGTAAGAATGTGCGACCAATATATATCAGCCTCCGGAAAAAGATTGCGGAAATAAATAGTTTTATAATGGAATCACTCCGGGCACTTCCGGTTATTCAGGTATTTCTTCAAGAAGAGAATTTTTTTAACCGAATTGATAAATTGGGCAGAGAAAAATTTGACCTGGAAATAAAATCAATGTTGTACTGGTATCGGATCTGGTTTCTGGTAGATTTAGGAGAAATAATTGGCATTTTATTGATATTGGGGATTGGTGGTATATGGGCATTGAAAGGTATGATAACAATCGGAGCGCTCTTTTTATTTATAAATTATATCACGAGATTTTTCGGTCCGTTAAGGGGTTTATCTGACCAATTTAATCTTATAGAACGCTCTTTTGCTGCCGCCGAAAGAATCTTTAATATCCTTGCTATGCCCTCGGAGTTTGACCGCGAAATTGAAATAAATACCTTTTCCGCACTGAATGAGAAAATAAAGTTTGAAAATGTGTTATTTTCTTACGAAAATGAAGACTGGGTTTTAAAAGATCTGAGTTTTGAAATTAAAAATGGTGAAAGAATTACCCTTGTGGGAGAAACCGGTGGGGGCAAGACTTCCATTATATCACTTTTATTAAAATATTACAAGCCCAATATCGGAGCAATAACCATAGATGGGATAGACCTTAAAAAAATCAATCGATATACCTTACGTCAGAGAATTGGCTTTGTTCCGCAGGATGTCATATTATTCCCCGGCACAGTCTTAGATAATCTCCGTCTTTTTAATAATAATATTCCGCCGGAAAAAGTTTTTGAGGCAACACAGAAAATCGGGCTCCACCAAAGGATATTAAATTTACCAAAGGGCTACGAGACCGATATCATTGAACAGGGTATAAACTTATCATTCGGTGAACGACAGTTATTATCCTTTGCCCGTGCCCTTGTCTTTGACCCTGAAATAATCATCCTCGATGAGGCTACATCGGCTGTTGATCCCCAGAGCGAAAGGATTATCCAGGAAGGATTGAAAGAACTTTTAAAACATCGAACTGCAATTATCATTGCCCATCGTCTCACCACCACAAGGCTTGCGGACCGAATTCTGATAATCCATAATGGCAGACTCGTTGAGCAGGGAAGTCATCAAGAACTTCTGAAGAAAAAAGGAAGTTATTATAATTTTTATCAACTCCAGTATTTACAGCAAAAAACAGGATAGCATGAAAACGATTACGACATTCTGGAAAAAACGACCGGGAAGGTTGATATTCTTGATTATTTTTACTGCTACTTATACATTTTTAGTCTTATTATTCCCATATATTTTGAAAGATATTATTGATGGCATAAAATCAGAATTCAGCATAAGACAATTATTTAATGCAATTCTAATTCTGGGAATTATTGGTTTACTCCGTTCCACGGCTGGTGTATTTCTTCCATACACCCGGGGCAGGACAAATGAAATATTCAATCTTAAAGAGCGAAATAACATTTTTAAATCAATTCTCTGCCAGGGTCATTCTTTCTTTAACAAGTTTCCAGCGGGCGATGTTTTAGAAAGAATGGATTTAGATTTAGGTGAACTTTCCTGGTTTGCCTGTTCCGGAATCTTCAGACCACTTGAAGGTATTTTAACCATTGCTTTTGCAATCTATTTTCTATCCCGGATTGATTGGAGATTGATGCTGATCGCTTTTTTGCCGATGTCCGTTACGATTTTAGGATATAGAATTTTTTCGCCGAGGGTGTATAAATACTTTAAAACCTGGCGTGAAATAATATCACAGATTCACAGTTATCTCCAGTCAAACTTTTCTGGAATCCGTATTGTCAAGGCATACACACTTGAAAAACAGAATGAAGATGAATTTAAAAAATTGCTGCGGCGAAGAATTGATTCAGCCAGAAAGGTTTTCAGGATTGAATCTCTGCTCCAGAATATGTTTGCATCAATAGAAGAGATTGGGATTGTGCTCGTCCTTTTAATTGGCGGAATATTTGTTATAAAAAATACTATTACCGTCGGTGGTTTGATTGCGTTTATGGCTTATATTTTAACCCTGCTGGGTCCAATGATTGATATCGCCAACTTTTTTGTAATAAAGAAGCGAGCGGAAGTGCAGGTAAAGAGAATTGAAGAGATAAAGAACTACCCACCGGATGTAAAGGATATCGGTAAAATTTCAAATTTTGCTTTTAATTCTATCACCTTGAAAAATCTTAATTTTTCTTACGGAGAAAATTTGCCCCCGGTGTTAAATAACATAAATATAAAGATACCTGCCGGCAAAAAGATTGGAATTGCAGGAACCGTGGGTTCGGGTAAATCGACGCTGTTAAAAATTTTAATGCGCCTATCTGAACCGACGGAAGGTGATATTACATTGGATGGGTTTTCAATCCGGGAACTAAATTTAAAAAAATATCGTGGCCTATTTTCCTATGTGCCCCAGGAACCTTCTCTGTTTTCCGATACCATTTACAATAACATAGCTTTGGGAAAGAATATTGAAAAAGAAAGATTGGAAAGAATTTTTGAAATTTGTCAGTTAAGTGATTTTATCAAAAAGTCTTCTGATGGTTATAACGGGTTGATTGGTGAACGCGGAATGAAACTTTCGGGTGGCGAAAAACAAAGAATTGCAATTGCCCGTGCTTTATTAAATGAAACAAAAATTTTAATACTTGATGATGTCACCAGCAACCTTGATGCGGATACCGAAAAAAAACTTATTCAGGAAATCTCGGTGCTCCGGGAAATGGCGATAATAATTGTATCACACCGATTATCAATACTTGCATTTTGTGACTACATTTATGTTATGGATAAAGGCAAAATCGTCGAAGAAGGTCCACCCGAGCAATTGATTAATAAAAAAGGTTTATACTGGAAATTATATCAATACCAGCTGGCGGAAAAAATCACTTAAGAGAACAGCAATCTTTTATACCTAGGTCATCTCCATTTTTTATAAATGCTTTCTTTAGTTTCAATCCCATAAAAATTGTAGATGCAGACTCTGGTCTAAAATAAACCTTTTATTGGCAGATCGCCACGCCTTATGACGATTGGTATTTAGATACCTAAATACTGAGTAAACCGGCCGCTACATTTATAATAAATGGTTACTAAAATAATCAACAGGCAGCTTAAAAATTAAAAATAATGTGAAGAATTAGGGTGGACACAGTTGTTATGCCCCCGTCTTTCATCAAAATAAGATCTTACCCAAAATAAATTAAGATTCGCAGGCGAATAATAAGGGAATTGCAGGTTTGAATTAGTAGTCATTCTCTTTA